>CACZSG010000167.1 GCA_902783665.1 uncultured Lachnospiraceae bacterium
TTCTTGATGAAGTGTGCCTGCCATGCTACTTCAACGATAAAGCGGACAGCCATACGGGTATCTTTGTTTGCGCCGCAGAAAGCATCAACTACGAAAAGTCTCTTGTTGCAGAGTTCCTTCTTTGCAAGATCCTTGACGATAGCCCATACTTCTTCAGACATGGGATGGTTGTCGTTCTTGTACTCATCGGTGGTCCACCATACGGTATTCTTGGAGTTTTCATCCATGACAATGTATTTGTCTTTCGGAGAACGGCCGGTATAGATACCTGTCATAACGTTGACAGCGCCAAGTTCGCTGACCTGGCCTTTTTCATAGCCTTCCAGCTCCGGTTTCATCTCTTCTTCGAAAAGCGCTTCGTAAGAAGGATTGTGGATGATTTCAGTTGTACCGGTAATACCATACTTTGTCAGATCAAGATTTGCCATACTACCATAACCTCTTTCTTTATTTGATTTAAAAACAGGTACATAATTCTACAGGTTCATTATACATAAATAAAGAAGAAAATCAACTGAAGACCTTTTTAATTTTGCAAAATCGGACAATTGCAAAAGTGAGGGGCATTTCCGGTTGATTTTCGTGTAAAATTGCCGAATAAACGGGGCAGAAGATCACTCAGCCAGGGTTTCCCAGAGAGCGTATAGTTCTTCAAGTGTGTGAAGTGTTTCGGCTTTTTCGGCAGTAAGCTCGGCACTTTTCTGCGGATCGGTATAGGTATTCTCGTCGGACAGCAGTTCATCCAGTTCCCTGTCACGTTCTTCCAGACGGGCGATCTGTTCCTCGGTCCTTTTCAGATCGTTGGCCTTTTTTCTGAGACGGGCCTGTTCTTCCTTGCGCTGGTTCCATTCGTTCCTTCCTTCGGACCCTGTGTCCGCCGACTCACCGGACACGGATGTGTCCGTATAGATTCTGGACAGTTCCTCCACCTTTTCCAGATAGTAATCATAGTTGCCGATATAATTGATCAGGGTCTGCTGTTTCAGTTCCAGAATGCGATGGGCGGTCCTGTTGATGAAGTAACGGTCATGGGAGACGTACAGGACAGTGCCCGTATAATTCCGCAGGGCTTCCTCCAGGATCTCTTTTGACGTAATATCCAGATGGTTGGTCGGTTCGTCAAGGATCAGGAAATTCGCGTTGCCCAGCATCAGTTTGGCCAGGGACAGCCTTCCCCTTTCCCCTCCGCTCAGGTCGCGGACCCGCTTGAAGACATCGTCCCCGGTGAAGAGAAAAGCTGCCAGAAGATTACGGATCTCTGTTTCGGTCATATCCGGATATTCATCCGAGATTTCTTCCATCAGTGTCTTCTCCATGTGCAGGACCTGATGCTCCTGGTCATAGTAACCGGAGACGACGCGGCTGCCATAGAGGATCTCGCCGCCGTCGGCTGTCTCCAGACCATTGATCAGTTTCAGGATGGTGGTCTTTCCGGTGCCGTTGTCGCCGATGATGGCAACATGTTCTCCGCGCTTCAGCGTAAAATTGAGATCCGTGAACAGCTGACTGCCCGGGAAGGACTTGGAAAGATGCTTTACGGTCAGCACATCGTTGCCGCTTTCAACGGCCGGAGAGAAGCGAAGATGCATCTCTGTATCCAGTTCCTGGGGTTTTTCAAGGACCTCCATTTTTTCAAGCATCTTCTCGCGGCTCTCTGCGCGCTTGATGGATTTTTCGCGGTTGAACTGCCGCAGCTTCGTGATGACCGCCTCCTGATGGCGGATCTCCTGCTGCTGCTTCAGATAGGCCTTCAGCGCAGCTTCCCGAAGCTGTGCCTTTTTCTGCGCATAGGCCGAATAGTCACCGGTAAATGTCATCACCTTTCCGTTTTCCACTTCAAAGATCTTACCGGCGATGCGGTTGATGAAATACCGGTCATGGGCGACGATCAGGACGGCTCCCGGATAATTCAGCAGATATCCCTCCAGCCAGGTGATGGAGGCGAGATCCAGGTGGTTGGTCGGCTCGTCCAGCATAAGAATATCCGGGGAGGAGAGAAGCAGTCTTCCCATCGCGACCCGGGTCTTCTGACCGCCCGAAAGGGTAGAGACCTTTCTGTCAAAATCCGCTTCCGTAAAGCCAAGGCCTTTCAGGACACCGGTGGTTTCGCTCCGCACGGCATATCCGTTTGAGCGTTCGAATTCCTCTGAGATACGGTTATAGTCTGCCATCAGCTTTTCCAGCTCATCTTCGCCGGCGGTCTTCATCACCTGTTCGATCCTGCGCAGACGATCCTCCATGTCAAGCAGACCTTTTTTCTCCTCAAGCACAAAAGAATAGATGGTATCATCGCCTGAGACCTCCTGGTTCTGCCGAAGATATCCAAGCGTCTTTCCGCGGGAGATCATGACAGTGCCGTCGTCGGGCGGCAGCTCTCCGGCAATGATCTTCAGCAGAGTCGTTTTCCCTGCTCCGTTCATACCGACGAGGGCGGTCTTTTCATGCTCTTCAATATGAAAAGAGGCATTTTGCAGGATGACCTCCGTGCCAAATGCCTTCGAAATATTCTGACAGGATAAAATCATGATCCCAGTTCCTTATCTGTGGTTTATTTTGTAGGTCAGCTCCATCAGGCTGTCTGAAAGATGCACATTCTGAACTACGACATCCTCGGGAACTTCCAGATCCGTGTGGGCAAAATTCCAGAAGGATTTCACACCGTTTTCCATCAGGATCTGGCAGGCAGCGATCGCGCCGGCCTTCGGAAGCGTGAGGGCAACAATATCGATGTGGTTTTCAGCCAGAAAAGCAGGAAGTTCTTCCATCATGCGGACAGGAATGTCTCTGATGAGGGTACCTTTCAGCCGGGGATTGTTGTCGAACAGACCGGCGATATACATACCTTTTTTTTCAAACTGTACATAATTTGCAAGCGCCTGGCCAAGATTTCCGGCACCGATGATCAGCATCTGATATGTCTTGTCAAGACCGAGGATCTTTCCGATCTCTTCATACAGATATCTGACATTATATCCGTATCCCTGCTGACCGAATCCGCCGAAATTATTCAGATCCTGACGGATCTGGGAAGCAGTGACTTGCATTATCCGGCTGAGTTCGCCGGATGAGATCCGCTCTATGTCCGCGTCGATCAGGTCGCCAAGATACCTGTAATAGCGTGGAAGACGGCCAATGACTGCTTTCGAAATATTATGTTCCATAAATCCCCATCCTTTTTGTGGTGCTATTGTTTATCAACGGAGACTTCCCGCGGCAGACGGGAGAGAAAACGTAAAACAAGTTATTGAGTGTTTACATATTATAATAGTTTGCACCAGAAATCGTCAAGCGTGATATGAACAGAAGTCAGAATCGTATTCACTTGACATGTTACGGGTTTTGTTGGAAAATGATGCCAGAATCAGTCGGAAGGAGGGGATATCAGTATGGAATTTGTTGTTTCTTCTTCAGAAATGAAAAAATGTGACCAGTACACCATACGGAACATCGGAATTCCTTCCCTTGTCCTGATGGAGCGGGCGGCCATGTCCGTCATGCAGGAAATAGAGCGCCATGCGCCGGACCTCGGACATACGCTGATCGTCTGCGGCTCCGGCAATAACGGCGGCGACGGCTTCGCGGTGGCCAGACTGCTGGACGAAGCAGGCTGCCGTGTGACGCTGGTCTTTGCCGGGTCCGAAAGTTCCATGACGGAGGAAACAGCCGCACAGCGGCGGATCTGCGAACGCTGCGGCATTCGGGTGGAAACCGAGATACCCCGGGGCAGGAACTATACGGTCGTTGTGGACGCGCTGTTCGGAATCGGCCTTTCCCGCCGGATCGAAGGAAAATATTATCAGCTGATCCATGAACTGAACCTGATGGATGCCTACCGGGTGGCCATCGATATGCCGTCCGGCATCTGCGCTGATGACGGAAAGGAGATGGGGATCAGTTTTCACGCTGACCTGACGGTTACTTTTGCCTACAGAAAAACAGGTCAGATCCTGTTTCCGGGATGTGAATCCTGCGGTCTTGTGGTCCGCAGGGACATAGGCATAACGGCAGACGGACTGGGGACTGTTCAGACGCCTTTTATATGCACGGAAGACGACCTGTCCCGCATCCCTTCCAGAGTTCCCTATTCAAATAAGGGAACCTATGGAAAGGTACTTCTGATCGCGGGAAGCAGAGGAATGGCCGGCGCGGCTTTTCTTTCAGCCAGCGGAGCCTACAGAAGCGGGTGCGGCCTGGTCCGCATCTTTACCCCGGAATGCAACAGGACCATCCTTCAGGAACGGATCCCGGAGGCTATGGTGACATCTTTTGATGAGGATTCCGCAAAGCCCGGGACAGGAAGAGCAGAGAATACCCTTCTGGAAGAACTCCTGACGGAATCGATGAACTGGGCGGATGTGGTCGTTCTGGGCCCGGGCCTCGGCAGAAGCCGGACCTCGTCACTGCTTCTTGAAACCGTGATGAAACATTGGCATGGCCCGCTTGTCATCGACGCTGACGGTCTCAACCTTCTTTCCGAAAAGCCGTTACTGATGTCCCGGACCCAGGCAAAAATCATTCTTACCCCGCATGTCGGCGAAATGTCCCGCCTGACGGGACAGCAGATCAGTGAGATCACCGATGATCTGATCGATGCGGCCTGTTCCCTTTCCAGACAGCATCACATCGTATGTGTCCTGAAAGATGCCCGCACAGTCATCACGGACGGAATCCGCATCTGCCTGAACACCACCGGGAACAGCGGCATGGCTGTGGGCGGATCCGGGGATGTGCTCTCCGGTGTGATCGGCGGACTGCTTGCCCAGAACATGTCTTTGTTTGACGCCGCATCTCTGGGTGTATATATTCATGGTATGGCCGGCGACCTTGCCAGCAGAGAGCTTGGCAGTTACGGAATGCTCGCCGGGGATATTGCCGTACGGATAGGCGAAGTCCTGAAGACGGTATAAAGGAGGAACTGAATGTCAGTTTACAGTAACCTGAAAAACGGGGCGGAACCTTCCCATGGGAGAGTGACCGCCTACATCAATCTGACGGCTGTCAGAGATAACTTTGAAGAGATCCACCGTCATCTTCCTTCCGGCACCAAGATCATGGCCGTACTGAAGGCGGACGGATACGGACACGGAGCCCTCCCCATCGCGAAGATGATGGAAAAGAAAGACTATATCTGGGGATTTGCGGTAGCCGCCGTGTCCGAAGCCAGAGCCATGAGGGAACAGGGACTGAAAAAGCCGATCCTGATCCTTGGGTATACTTTTGAGGAAGATTACCGGTGGATGGTAAGGAACGAAGTACGGCCGGTCATCTTTACGGAAGAGATGGCTGTCCGGTTTTCCCAGGCAGGAAAAGCCGAGAACCATCCGGTCTGTTTTCATGCCGCAGTTGATACGGGAATGTCGCGGATCGGTTTTTCCGACAGTTGGGAGAGCGTACAGGAGATCTCCCGGATCGCCTCGCTTCCTTATATGAAACTGGAAGGCATCTTTACGCATTACGCAAGGGCGGATGAAGCCGATAAGACAAGCGCCATGACCCAGTATTACAGGTTCAGGCATTTCTGCGACACGCTGAAGAAGACCCTCCATACGGACCTGATCTGTCACAGTGCGAACAGCGCGGCCATCCTTGACATTCCGGAAACCCATGACAGCCTCGTGCGAGCGGGCATCATCATTTACGGCATCTATCCTTCGGAGGAAGTAGACCACAGCCGGATCCATCTAAGACCGGCCATGGAACTGAAATCCCAGGTCGCCTACGTGAAGAAGGTTCCGGCAGGAACACCCGTCAGCTACGGAGGAACCTTTGTCACACAGCGGGAGACTGAGATCGCCACCATTCCGGTAGGATATGCGGACGGTTATCCCAGATCCCTCAGCAGCCGCGGCTGCGTTCTGATCCACGGCAGGCGGGTGCCCATCCTTGGACGGATCTGTATGGACCAGTTCATGGTAGATGTTACCGGCATGGATGTCCATGTGCTGGATGAGGTGACGCTGCTTGGACGAGACCAGGATGCCTGCATCCCGGTGGAGGAGATCTCGGCCGGCTCCGAACGCTTCCCTTACGAGTTTATCTGCGACATAGGAGCACGTGTACCGCGCGTTTACGTCACCGAAACGGATGAATCTTGACGGAGACGGACGGAAATGATATATTAGGAAGAGTTGCCACGATTTCATAATAGAAGGAGTAATTTTTATGTCAGGACATTCTAAATTTGCCAATATCAAACATAAAAAAGAGAAAAACGATGCCGCCAAGGGCAAGATCTTTACAATCATCGGACGTGAGATCGCCGTTGCCGTAAAGGAAGGCGGTCCGGATCCGGCCAACAACAGCAGACTGAGGGATATCATCGCGAAGGCTAAATCCAACAACATGCCGAACGACACCATTGAAAGAGGCATCAAGAAAGCCTCCGGAGATATGGGAGCCGTTAACTACGAATATGTAACATATGAAGGCTATGGCCCCAGCGGAATTGCCATCATCGTTGAAGCGCTTACCGACAACAAGAACCGTACCGCCTCCAATGTGCGCAACGCGTTCTCGAAAGGCAGCGGCAGCATCGGAACACAGGGCTGCGTTTCCTATATGTTCGACCAGAAGGGACAGATCATCATCGACAAGGAAGAGTACGAGACCGACGCCGATGAGCTGATGATGACCGCTCTGGACGCAGGCGCGGAAGACTTTTCGGATGACGAAGACAGCTACGAGATCCTGACGGATCCGGATGATTTCAGTGCTGTCCGCCAGGCTCTCGAGGACGCGGGAATTCCCATGGCCTCCGCGGAGATCACCATGATCCCGCAGAACTACGTGGCTCTTACCGACGAGGATGCTCTCAGACAGCTGAACCGGACTCTGGACATGCTGGACGAGGATGATGACGTACAGGCTGTCTATACAAATCTGGAGGAGTAATCATGAACGATTACCTGAAGGCCCTTCAGGGAATGCCGCTGCTGTGGAGCGATATGGAAGCGTGCATGAAGCTCTTCAACAGGAAAGACTACCGCGAATGCTTTCAGAAACAGCAGGAAAAACACAGGGAAACTTTTGAGGCGCTCGACCGTGAGTATCTGCTTGTCATAGACAAGGACCAGCTTCTGACCAACATGGCCCAGGCCATTGCCGACGAAGCTGTCCGCATGCAGGAAGCCGCCGGCAAAAAGCGGGCGAAGGAACTGCTTGAATCCAAGCAGAACATGATGCTCATCACCTATATCTTTCCTTTGATTCTGGAACAGGACTCAGCGGCCTCAAAGCCTTTTGCAGACTGTCTTTTCAATGTGTGGAAGCAGAGGTTTCCGAAGAGCCGACTGCAGGGAACAGTCACCTTCGAAGAGATTGCCCAGGGTTTTCACCACAAATACTGCTATGTTACGACCGCGGTCTGCAGGACGCTCGGAAAGTCGGATGACTGCTATGAACTGAATCTTTTCAGACAGTTCCGCGACGGATATATGGCATCTCTGCCGGAAGGCCCTGCTCTGATCGACGCTTATTATGATCTGGCCCCTTCCATTGTGAAGCACATCGGCCAACGGGAAGACTCTGAGACCATCTACAGGAACGTATGGGAACAGTATCTCATCCCCTGTATCCGGATGATCGAATCCGGGCAGAACGATGCCTGTATCGGGAAGTACCGTGAGATGGTCGAAACACTGAAAGATAAATACTTTTTATATGGAGGAAACTGATGTCTGTTTTACAGTCCATTTTCCTGGGGATCGTTCAGGGGATCACTGAATTTCTTCCGGTCTCAAGTTCCGGACATCTGGCGATCTTTAAGCATATTTTTCATCTGAATACGGATGGTGGCATGCTGTTTGATATTCTGCTGCATGTGGGGACGCTTCTTGTCGTCCTGATCGTGTTCCGCAGGGACATCGGAATGCTGATTCTGGAAGCGCTCCGGATGATCGGAGATATGTTCTTCAATCTTCGGACGCTGGTCGCCTCCGGAAAAGGCGAAAAGGGACCGATGCGGTCCATCGTCAGGAACAACTACCGCAAGTTCGTCATTCTCATCATTGTCTCTACCATTCCGACGGGTATCATCGGGATCCTGGGAAAAGATCTTGTGGAGCAGGCCGGCAGTACGCTGCTTGTCCCGGGAATCTGCCTTCTGATCACGGGTGCCGTGCTTTACCTGACCGACCGGACTCCGGAAGGTGATAAAATGCCTAAGGATGTAACTTACAGGGAGGCAATCATCATCGGAGTGGCGCAGGGGATCGCGACTCTTCCCGGCATTTCCCGTTCGGGAGCCACGATTGCCGCCTGCATATTCCTGGGCCTTGACCGCAGATTCTCACTGAAGTATTCCTTTATTCTCTCCATTCCGGCCATTCTCGGAGCCGCCGTACTGGAGCTTAAGGATCTGGCGGGAGCCACGCTTACTGCCGGTGAGACAGCTGTCTATCTTGCAGGCATGCTCTTTGCGGCACTCACAGGCTACATCTGCATCCGGACAATGCTTCTGGCTGTCAGAAAGAAGAAACTCAGCTATTTTGCATGGTATTGTTTTGCGGCCGGTATCGTTGCGATCGCCGGACATTTTCTGCTTTAAATCACCAGTAAACAGCCCGTTTTTCCGTCTGTATTTCCGGAAAAGCGGGCTTATATGTACAGGAGGCAGCATTTTTGGCAGCCAGTAAAAAAGCTTCATCAAACAAAAAAAATTCGACATCAGCCAAAAAGAATTCATCTTCAGGCAGGAAAAACACGGCCTCTTCCGGCAGTCGTGCCAAGAAGCCGGCTCAGACGGGCAGCAGAGCAAAAAACACTTCCGTTGTCAGAAGCTCTGTTTCCGTTCCGGAAAAAACCTTCGACCCTGAAGAGTTCTATCTTTTCAGAGAAGCCTGGCTGTGGTTTACCCTGGCCGTATGTGTTCTGATCCTCATCAGTTATCTCGGGATCGGAGGATATATCGGAAGCTTCATCAGTGATATCGGTTTCGGCTGTTTCGGAACGGCCGCCTGGGCAATTCCTTTCCTTCTGTTTTTTACGGTCGTATTCGTGTTCAGGAGGAACAGCAGCGGAACCATTCCGTGGGGACGCGTGACTGCAGGCATCCTGCTCGCTTTATGCGTCTGCGGGATCCTGGAGCTTGCCATGAACGGCTATCAGGTAGACATGGATATCCGCGACCTCTACATGGAGAGTACCATCTCCAAAACGGGCGGCGGAGCAGTAGGGGCAGCGCTCTGCGGTCTGCTCTGCCCTGCGGTCGGAAGCGCGGGAGCGCTGATCATTTTCCTTGTGTTCTCCATCATTTCCATTGTCCTGCTGACCAGACGCTCCATCGTCCGCAGTGTTAAGGACCAGGGCCGTGCCGCAGTGAACGGCGCCAGGGAGAACCGGATACGCAGGCAGACCAGACGGCTTGAACGCCAGGAACAGATCGCCAGATGGGAAGAGGAGAGGACCCGCCGCAGAAGAGAACAGGCCAGACTCTCCAGACAATCGGTTGGAACGGAACTGACGGACCCTGTTCCGGGAACCGGAGCGGACAGTCAGATCTTCATGACCGAATATACTGCTCCGGCCAGAAACCGCTCGCAGATCTCTTCACCCGAGATCCCGGTGATCGCCGGCAGCCATACAGGCGAACGCAGAAAGCACAGAGCCAGCGGCGGGGCCAGAACCATCACCATGAGCGGAAACACGAAAGAACCTGTCAATGAGATGCAGCAGCTGGTTCCGCAAAAAACTGCTTCTCCTAAAAAGAAGCGCCCCGTCGTGACCCGGTTCCCCGCCAAAGAAGAAGAACCTTCCTTTATCGATCTGAATAAAGAGCCGGAACAGGGACCGAAGGAAAGCGCGAAGATAACAGCCGAGAAAAACCTTCCTGATGTCGAGGCGTTTCAGAAACAGCTGAACCTGCATCTGGGCCCGGAACATCAGGACAGCACAGAAGCGGAAGCAGACGGGACAGCTGCTCCCGAACCTGAATCTGTCAGGAACACAGCCTCCGTGGAAGATCCTTATATGAAAAAGGAATCTGCTCCTGCGGCAATAATCCCTTCTTCAGAAGGAGCGGAAGAAGAGGAAGACACGATGGAAGGTACGGTATACGCCGCCGGTAAAGATCGTTCCGTATCTGAAAGGACGGATTCCGCTGCCGAGGCGGTTTCAGAGAATACCTCTGCTCCGGACGGCAATGCTTCCCCGGAGGACGCTCAGAAAAAATCCGCAAGAAAAAATCCGCGCTCTTCCAAAGAGGAGATCGAGGACGGTATCTCTTCCGTATCGGAGGAGATCAGCAAAGAAGCAGCGGCTGCACCGCGTGAGTATGTTTTTCCTCCCTATGACCTCATGAAGAAGGGAAAGAGCCCGGGAGGGAAGGGCTTTGAGAAGGAGATGCGTTCCACTGCCGAAAAGCTTCAGCAGACGCTGGACAGCTTCGGGGTTCACGCGACAGTGACCGACGTCACCAGAGGTCCCTCTGTCACAAGATTCGAGCTGCAGCCTGAACAGGGCGTGAAGGTCAGCCGTATTGTCAGCCTGAGTGATGATATCAAGCTGAATCTGGCAGCCACGGACATCCGGATCGAAGCGCCCATTCCCGGCAAATCCGCTGTTGGAATTGAAGTGCCCAACTCCGAGAACAGTGCTGTCATGCTCAGGGATCTTCTGGAATCTGACGAGTTCAGAAATCATTCGTCAAAAATGGCCTTTGCAACGGGTAAGGATATCGGCGGCCGGGTCATCGTTTCGGACCTGGCAAAGATGCCGCATCTTCTGATCGCGGGAGCGACCGGAAGCGGAAAATCCGTCTGCATCAACACCATTGTGATGAGCATTCTTTATAAGGCGAAACCTGAGGAAGTCCGTCTGATCATGATCGACCCGAAGGTGGTAGAACTAAGTGTGTACAACGGGATACCGCATCTGCTGATCCCGGTCGTGACAGACCCGAAAAAGGCTGCCGGTGCGCTGAACTGGGCCGTGGCCGAGATGATGGACCGGTATAACAAGTTCGCGGAGATGAATGTCCGTGATATCAAGGGATACAACCATAAAATAGACTCCATCGCGGATCTGGATGCCCCGGACAAGCCCGAAAAGCTTCCTCAGATCCTGATCATCGTAGACGAGCTTGCCGACCTTATGATGGTGGCGCCCGGAGAAGTGGAAGACGCGATCTGCAGACTGGCACAGCTGGCCCGCGCAGCCGGTATTCATCTTGTCATCGCAACGCAACGTCCCTCGGTGAACGTGATCACCGGTGTGATCAAGGCCAACATGCCTTCCCGTATCGCCTTTCAGGTTTCCTCCGGCGTGGACTCCCGGACCATTCTTGACATGGTCGGTGCCGAAAAGCTTCTTGGCAAAGGAGATATGCTGTTTTATCCGTCCAATTACCAGAAACCGGCCCGCATTCAGGGAGCTTTCGTTTCCGATGAGGAAGTCTCCGACGTCGTGGATTTCCTGAAGAATGAAAACCAGGACAATACCTATAATGCCGGAATTCAGGAAAAGATCCAGTCCGCCGTCTCAAGCGCCAGAGCGCAGGAAGACACGGACAGCCTCTTTGCGGAAGCAGGAAAATTCATTATAGAGAAAGACAAAGCTTCTATCGGAATGCTCCAGCGCGTATTCAAGATCGGTTTCAACAGGGCGGCACGTATCATGGACCAGCTGTCGGATGCCGGAGTAGTAGGTCCGGAAGAAGGCACCAAGCCCAGAAAGATCCTGATGAACGAAGAACAATTTGAGAACTTCCTTGAAAACAATTGACACAGCATCGCAGGCATATTATAATATTAAAGAAATTGTTACAAAATGTTAAATATTTGTGTTAATCTCCGGCTCTTGTTCCGCTGTTGATCACTACACTGCGGAGAGGGTCCGGCTCTGAGTACCTGTGCGGTTTAAAAAAGGAGCGTTTTATCATGACTGGAAAAATGAGGCTTAGACGAACCGGAAAAGGACTGTTGCTTTTACTGCTGATGATGCTGTGTGTTGGTACCGTGACAGCCGGTGCTGCCTGGAAGAAGAATTCAGACGGTACTTATTCTTACTACAATGGCAGCGGAGTGCTTGCCAAAAACACCTGGATCAGCAAGACATACTATGTCAACGCCAACGGTGTGATGGTAAGAGGATGGCAGACCATCGGCGGTAAAAAGTACTATTTCAACAAAAAGAACGGAAAAGTAGTAAAAAACAGCTGGCTGAAGTCAGGTGGTAAGTTTTACTACGCAGGTGAAGATGGTGCCATCTATACCAGCGGTATTTATACCATCAAGAACAAATCCTACGGTTTCAACAGCAGCGGTGTCCGCCTGAAAGGGGTTCAGACCTTTAACCAGAAGATCTACTACTTTAAAAGCAACGGCATCATGCTGAAGAAAAGCTGGCTGAAATATAAGGGAAAATACTATTATTTCCAGAAAGACGGTTCCCGTGCTACCAGTCAGTGGGTCGGCTCCTACTATGTAGGCAGCAATGGTGCGAAGGTCGTTTCCCAGACAATTGAGATCGAAGGTGTTTCCTACAAGTTCGACTCAAAGGGCAAGGCCACCAAAGTTGCGGAGAATAAGGCTCCAAAGGCCGATGTTCCCGTAGAAAGCACCTACTATTCACATAAATATGTGGATGAGCAGACGCTGCTCGCCTCCATCATCTACAGTGAGGCCGGCAACCAGTCCTACACCGGAAAGCTTGCCGTCGGACTTGTCATCTTCAACAGGGTCCACAGTTCCCAGTTTGCGGCCAATACCTACCGTGAAGTGATCTACGCGAAAGGTCAGTTCAATCCCACCTGGGACGGAGCACTGGCGAGAGCTCTGAACAATCCTTCCCTGGTGACTGCCGACTGTAAGAAAGCAGCCGCGGCCATCATGGCAGCCGAGAAAAAATACACTTCCGGAAAAGTGATCAAGATCAAGGTGAACGGGAAGAAGATCGCTTTCACACATCTGTTCTTCATGACCAAAGCTTCTTATGCGAAGCTTGGCCTCAAGTCGCCGTATGTTGATATCGGAGCCCACCGGTTCTTTACAAAGTGGGTGAAATAAACACAGTCGAAGAGCCCTGTCGTCAGGTGACGGCAGGGTTGTTTTTATGCTTTTTTCATGATAGAATAAATTGGATTTGGCTTAGTCCATTCCAAATTCAGATCTGGCGGTGTTATTTTTTTTATGGTACGAAAAACTGCTTACTACGGCCTCTTTCTGGCACTTGCGCTGGTCCTCAGTTATGTTGAGGCCATGATACCGTTTTCTTTCGGTATTCCCGGCGTAAAGCTGGGCCTGGCCAACAGCATGACGCTGTTTATTCTTTATATGGGGACCCCGCTTGCCGCCCTTGGAATCCTTGTGCTGCGCATTGTCCTTTCCGGATTCATGTTCGGCAATCTGTTCGGGATCCTGTATGGCATGGCCGGCGGTCTTTTCAGTTTTCTCATGATGCTGCTGGCAAAAAAAAGCAAAAAGCTCTCGGTTTACGGGGTCAGTATGACAGGCGGTGTCTGCCATAACATAGCCCAGGTTGCCGTGGCGGCCCTGATCGTACAGAATGCTACCTGGCTTCGCTACATGCCTGTCGTACTTGTATCAGGCATTCTGACCGGACTGCTGATCGGCATCATCAGTGCCGAAATACTGAGGCGCATTCCGAAAAACTGGAAATTGTAAAGGGATTATAATGATTGCATATATAAAAGGAAAAGTAGCGGATCTTCAGGATGGGATCCTTATTCTGGACTGCGGACATGTGGGAGTTCAGCTCCTGATCACCGGCCGTGATGCAGCGCGTATGCCTTCCACGGGAAAAGAAGTCATGCTCTGGACACATCTCTCCATCGCGGAAGATGCATGGACTTTGTACGGTTTTCTTGACAAAGAAGACCTTAACATGTACAGGCTTCTGCTGAAAGTGAGCGGTGTCGGGCCCAAGGCAGCTCTCGGGGTAATGTCCGCATTTTCTGCAGATGAACTCAGGATCACCATCATAGCGGATGACGCGAAAACGCTTTCCAAAGCTCCGGGAATCGGGGCAAAAACCGCGAAGAAAATCATCCTTGAACTGAAAGATAAGATAGATGCGGCTGATGCGCTGAAAAGCCTTTCAGGCGGGGACATGGAAGGGGTTCCTTCCACGGGCGGAAGCCTGGGCGATCCCGCGGCGGAGGCAGTCGAGGCACTGGCTGCTCTGGGGTATCCGGCCGCCGAGGCGCTGAAGGCGGTCCGGAAGGTTCCTGTCACGGAGGACTGGGATACGGAAATGATCCTGAAACAGGCACTGAAACATTTGATATAAGGATGATGATTGATGGAAAAACGCATGATCACAACGGATGTCACAGAAGAGGACATTCGAATAGAGTCCGGGCTGCGTCCGGCCTCATTGTCCGAATATATCGGTCAGGACAAGATCAAAAATACACTTCGGATCTTTATTGAAGCAGCCAGACAGAGAAAAGACACGCTGGACCATGTGCTTCTTTACGGCCCGCCGGGTCTGGGAAAGACGACACTGGCCTGTATCATAGCAAACGAGATGGATGTCGGCATCAAGATCACTTCCGGGCCGGCAATTGAAAAGCCGGGAGAGATCGCGGCCATCCTGAACAATCTGTCCCCGGGAGATGTCCTTTTCATCGACGAGATCCACCGGCTGAACCGGCAGGTGGAGGAGGTCCTTTATCCCGCCATGGAAGATTTTGCCATTGACATCATGATAGGAAAAGGGTCCGCAGCGCGTTCCATCCGTCTGGATCTGCCCCGCTTCACGCTGATCGGGGCAACCACCAGAGCCGGGCTTCTGACAGCACCGCTCAGAGACAGATTCGGTGTTGTTCAGCACATGGATTTCTATACAGAAAGAGAACTTCAGGCGATCCTGCTGCGGTCCGCGCAGGTGCTGGACGTACAGATCGATACGCGCGGCGCCCTTGAGATCGCCAGGCGCAGCCGCGGAACTCCCAGGCTCGCCAACCGGATGCTGAAGCGCGTCCGGGATTACGCGCAGGTGCGGTATCAGGGTATGATCACATCCGATATTGCCCGGGAAGCCCTGGACCTTCTGGAAGTAGACCGGTACGGCCTTGACCGGGTGGACCGGCTGATCCTGGAAACGATCGCCGTCAAATTCGGCGGAGGACCGGTAGGGCTTGACACACTTTCGGCCGCCATCGGCGAAGACTCGGGCACCATAGAAGATGTGTACGAGCCGTTCCTGATCAAGAACGGTTTTATCAACCGAACACCGAAGGGACGTGTTGTCACGCAGCATGCCATGGAACATCTGGGCCTCTGAAGAAAAAGGCCGGGACTATATAACACAGACCTGATCCTGGATATCAGACCAGGTCCCGAAGCGTGAAACTGTTAAATTGAATCTAAACAGCAGATCCGGAAAGGCAGGAACAAATGTCAGCAAAAAATACGATCCAGGTGATCATTTCAGGCAAAATCTATACCCTTGGCGGATATGAGAGCGAAGACTATCTGCAGCGTGTAGCCGCCTATATGAACAAAAAAACGCAGGAGCTTTCTTCCCTTGACGGATATCAGAGAATGAATCCGGACCTGCGGTCCCTTCTTCTGAACCTTAACATTGCGGACGATTACGTTAAGACCAGAAAACGCATAGAAGAGATGGAAGAGGACCTGAAGAACCGTGACAAGGAGATCTACGATCTGAAACAGGAACTGATCACGGCCCAGATGAAACTGGAAAACCTGGAGAAAGAAGCAGCTGCGGCCCGCCAGAAACAGTCCGGACATAACAACAACTACAGAAAATAATTCAGGAAGGATTCCTGCCCTCTGAAACTGCCGTTGCATCTGCTGACGGCAGTTTTCCAGTCATTGGCGGGATCCGTCGGATTCCGGAAAGGAACAAAGAATGATGGAATTACTAGCACCTGCCGGCTCTGTCGAAAGCCTGAAGGCAGCCGTCAACGCCGGTGCCGATGCCGTCTATATCGGCGGGACCAGATTCGGCGCTCGTGCCTACGCTGACAATCCGGAAGAGCAGGAGCTGCTGGACGGGATCGATTTCTGCCACCTGCACGGCGTAAAAGTATACATGACGGTGAATACCCTTGTAAAAGAGCAGGAACTGCCTGATGTTGCCGGCTTTCTGGCGCCTTACGACGCCCATGGACTGGACGGCGTCATTGTGCAGGATCTTGGTGTCCTGAAAGTCCTGAGGGACGCTTTTCCCCATCTGCAGCTGCACGCCAGCACACAGCTGACCATCACCGGGGCAGCCGGGGCAGCCCTTCTGAAAAAAATGGGCGTCTGCCGCGTGGTTCCCGCCCGTGAACTCTCCCTGCAGGAGATCAGGAGGATCATTGACGAGACCGGTCTTCAGGTGGAGACCTTTGTTCACGGAGCCATGTGCTATTCCTACTCCGGCCAGTGCCTTTTCAGCAGCATGATCGGAGGGCGAAGCGGAAACCGTGGAAGATGCGCGCAGCCCTGCAGGCTGCCGTATGAACTGTACAGCCTGGACCGTCTTCTGAACGGCAGCTCCCCCTATGCGATGAGCCTGAAAGACATGTGTGCCCTTACGGCGCTTCCGAAACTGGCGGAAGCCGGGATCAGTTCACTGAAAATAGAGGGAAGGATGAAAAAACCGGAATATACAGCCGGCGTCGTTTCCATCTACAGAAAATATCTTGACAGGATCAGCAGTGATCCCGGGGCCGAACTGGTACCGGATAAAGAAGATGTGACTGCCCTTCAGGACCTGTACAGCAGGGGCGGTTTCTCAGACGGCTATTACTTCAGGCGCAAAGGGCCTGTCATGATGAGCATGGCACGCCCGAATCATCTGGGAAGCAAGGCCGCTGTCGTAAAGACGGACAAAGAGAGAAATAAGACGGCTGCGGCCGCAGAAACGCTTTATCCCATGGATGTTCTGGAAGTACCCGGCCAGATACCCGGCGGCAGCTCTCAGAAGTCTCCTTCCTCTGCCGGAAAACCTCTGGAATTCCAGGTAGGAAGCAGTATCCCGGCAGGAGGCTCCTTCCGTCTTCCCGACAAAATGCGCCATCTGAAGAACGGAACGACCCTGTACCGCACTCGCTGTGAATCCCTTTTGCGGAAAATCCGGGAAGACATCATCGATCGTCCGAAAAAAGAAAAAATTAAGGGCGAGTTAATTCTTTTCAGCGGAAAACCTGCTATACTGAACCTGGGTTTCGGGGAGATCCGTACAAGTACCGCGGGGCCTGAACCCCAGCCGGCTGTCAGCCGTCCTCTGACGGAGGAGGCAATTCTGAAGCAGCTTTCAAAGACCGGTGATACACCCTTTGAATTCGAAGATCTCCGCGTCCAGATGACGGACGGGCTGTTCCTCCCGCTGCAGGCCATAAATGCTCTGCGAAGGGATGCCCTGGAACAGCTTGAAA
>CACZSG010000168.1 GCA_902783665.1 uncultured Lachnospiraceae bacterium
GCTTCCATGGTCATCGCTTACGAGCCGATCTGGGCTATCGGAACCGGAAAGACCGCTACCAGCGACCAGGCAGAAGAAGTCTGCAAGGCCATCCGCGACCTTATCGCAGAGATCTACGACACCGATACGGCCGAGAAGATCCGCATCCAGTACGGCGGCTCCATGAATGCCGGCAACTGCGCAGAGCTTCTGGCAAAACCGGACATCGACGGTGGTCTGATCGGCGGTGCTTCCCTGAAGGCTGACTTCGGAAAGATCGTCAATTACAATAAATAATCGGAACCTTTCCCGGAAAGGGAAGGTCCTGCGGACATGTCCGCAAGAAGGCGGAAAAGGTTCCGCCGTGAATATCATATCCCCTGTGCCGGCGGCACAGGGGATGTTCATCTTAAGTAAAAACTTAGGAAAGCAAAAAGTTTGCAAAAAAACATCCGGACGGTAGATAGAATGACAGACAGAAGAGAAGTGTTTGAGAAGATACCTGTGCCACGCGCCATGATGATCATGGCAGTCCCGACCATCATCAGCCAGCTGATCACCCTGATCTACAATCTGGCAGACACCTGGTTTATAGGAAAAACAAATAACCCCTATATGGTCGCGGCGTGTTCGCTGGTCCTGCCTGCCTATACCATCACCATCGTCATTGCCAATCTGTTCGGGGTGGGCGGCGGAACCCTGGTATCCAGACTGATGGGGCTGAGAAACGATGAGGAAGCGGAAAGAGTGGGCGTTCTGAGCCTTTACCTGTCCTTTTTGGGAGCCCTGGCCTACTCACTGATCTGTCTGGCGCTGATGGGACCTTTTCTGCGGCTGCTGGGCGCCAGCGAGAACACCATGGGTTATGCCCGGGAATATATGTTCTTCGTCATTATACTTGGCGGCGTCTTCTCGGTGATGAGCGCGACGATGTCCTCGATCATCCGCAGCATAGGCTATTCCGGGCTCGCATCCGCCGGGCTTATGATCGGCGGTCTTCTGAACATCGCGCTGGATCCGCTCTTCATGTTCGTACTGCTGCCTGATGGTAAGCAGGTCATGGGGGCTGCTCTCGCGACCATGCTGAGCAACCTGGTGTCCTTCCTCTATTTTATTATCCAGTACAGAAAGCTTCGCCCGACCACCATCCTGGCATTCCGGACAGACAAGGGACTTCCCGGCAGACCGTCGGTCTTCTCCATTTTTGAAGTCGGGATCCCTGCCGGTCTTTCCCTGCTTCTTTTTGATCTGACAAACATTGTGATCAACCGTCTTTCCGCCGGTCACGGGGATATAGAGCTGGCAGCCATCGGAATCGTCGTCAAGGCGGAACGCCTGCCGCTTAACACGGGCGTGGGGCTTTGTCTGGGCATGGTGCCGCTGCTCGCGTATAATTTCTCCTCCCGGAACATCAGGCGTATGAACGAGGTGTTCAATTTCACCAGGCTTACCGGCCTTGGATTTTCCCTGGTCTGTGTATGCCTCTACAGGGTGTTCGCGGGTGACATCATGCGCATTTTTATACAGGACGAAGCGACGGTGCGCTTCGGGACGGAATTCCTGAAAGCCAGATGCTTTGCGACGCCGCTGATGTTTCTGTGCTTCAGTATGGTACATTACATGCAGGCGATCGGAAAAGGCATGATCTCTTTCCTGCTTGCCGTGATCAGGCAGCTGGTCTTCAATATCCCGATCCTGCTTCTGCTGAACCATCTGTTCGGAATGACGGGGATCGTCTGGACCCAGGCCATCGCGGATACTTTTACCGTGATCGCTTCATATCTGATCTATTTCAGGGTAAGAAAAAAACTGAAACTGGATGGCTGAACGCGGATCGAAGGGAGCTTTACGAAATGACAGAATACTCTATCAGAAAGACAGAACTGAAGGACCTTGATGAAGTGATGGAGATCTATGCCTATGCACGCCGCTTTATGGCGGAACATGGGAATCCCAGACAGTGGGGCCCGACCTGCTGGCCGCCGGCGGAGCTGATCCGGAAGGATATCGCCTTGGGGAAAAGTTATCTTTGCGTAGGAAAGGACGGCGCCCGGAAAAACGGACAGGAACTTTCCGGACCGGAGGAGAAGAAGATCTGCGCGGTGTTTTACTATGATCACGGTCCCCAGCCGGAACCGGGATATGCAGCTATCGTGGAAGGAAACTGGGATTCCCTGCTTCCTTACGGGGTGGTGCACAGGATCGCGGCGGCGGAGGGGACAAAGGGAACCGGAGCCTTCTGCCTGAACTGGGCCTTTGAAAAGAGCGGGCATCTGAAAATAGATACGCATCCGGACAACAAGGTCATGCAGAATCTTTTAAAGAAACTTGGGTTTGAATACCGCGGTATCATCTATGTGGAAGAGGACGATGATCCCAGGTACGCATATGAGAAGACAGGGAGAGAGTGAATATGGATTATCGCATTGAACATGATTCCATGGGAGAAATGAGGGTCCCCGCAGACCGGTACTGGGGCGCCCAGACGCAGAGGAGCCGTGAGAACTTCCGGATCGGTGTCGGTATCGAGACCATGCCTGCCGAGATCATTCATGCCTTCGGGATCCTGAAGGTGGCTGCGGCCAGGGCGAATCATAAGCTGCGCCCCGAAAAGATGACAGAGCGGAAACTTGCCTGCATCGAGCAGGCCGGGACGGAAGTGGCGGATGGAAAACTGAACGGTCATTTTCCCCTGGTGGTATGGCAGACCGGATCCGGCACACAGTCGAACATGAATGCCAATGAAGTGATCGCCGCCAGGGCGAACGAGATCGACCGCGAAAGCAGAGCGGATGACGGGATGCCGGAGGAAAACGGCAAAGCGCCGCTGTGCCATCCCAATGATGATATCAATATGAGCCAGTCCTCCAATGACACATTCCCGACCGCCATGCATATCTCCGCGGTCCTGGCGTTGAAGGAACAGCTGCTTCCCGCAGCCGAAGACCTGATCCGCATTTTCCTGGAACTGGAGGATCAGTCACGGGGAATCGTAAAGAGCGGCCGCACGCATCTGCAGGATGCGGTCCCCATTGCCTTTTCCCAGGAGATCAGCGGCTGGAGAAGCTCCCTTCAAAGAGACTGCGAGATGATCCGCCGGACCCTGGAGCCCCTTTGCGAGCTGGCCCTTGGTGGGACAGCAGTGGGAACAGGACTGAACGCGCCGGAGGGCTTCGCGCAGTTGGTGGCGGAGGAGATCAGCCGTCTGACAGGTGAGACCTTTGTGACGGCAGAAAATAAATTTCACGCGCTGACCAGCAAGGATGAGATCGTGTTCGCGCACGGTGCCGTCAAGGCCATGGCGGCCGATATGATGAAAATCGCGAATGACGTCCGCTGGCTGGCGAGCGGTCCCCGCTGCGGACTCGGGGAGATCACGATCCCGGAAAACGAGCCGGGAAGTTCCATCATGCCAGGAAAGGTGAACCCGACCCAGTGCGAACAGGTGACAATGGTGGCCGTCCAGGTGATGGGCAATGATGCGGCCATCGGATTTGCGGCTTCCCAGGGCAATTTTGAACTGAACGTGTTTATGCCTGTCATTGCCTATAATTTCCTTCAGTCGGTCCGCCTTCTTTCACAGTCCATCCGCTCATTCGCCGAACACTGTGCCGCGGGGATCCGGCCTGTCAGGGAAAAGATGGAAGAGAACCTGCATCGTTCCCTGATGCTGGTCACTGCCCTGAATCCGTATATCGGCTATGAAAATGCGGCAAAAGTTGCAAAACTTGCCCACAGGGAGGGGCTTACCCTGAAAGAATCCTGCGTACAGCTTGGCTTTCTGACGCCGGAGCACTTTGATGAGGTCTTTCATCCGGAAAAAATGGTGTGATAAAGGCTTGCATTTTTATGGAATAATGTTATAATACCCGTTGTATACCAATGAATATTTATACATACCATAAATAACGGAGGAAATCTGATATGAAAAAAATGCTTGTCCTCGCGGCTGCTGCCGCACTGACCCTTTCCTGTGGAAGCGCCGTTATGGCAGAAGAAGTTTCCACCATCACCCCCGGTGTTCTGACCATCGGTACCAGCCCGGATTTCGCACCCTATGAATTCTATCATATCGATGAGAACGGGGATCCGCAGCTGGCCGGATTTGACATTGCGCTTGCCCAGAGGATCGCGGACGATCTGGGCCTTGAGCTTCAGGTGGTTCCCATCGACTTCGACGGCATCATCATGGAAGTACAGAACGGAAATATCGACCTCGGTATTTCAGGTTTCTCACCGACACCGGAACGTGCGGAAGTGGTGGACTTCAGCGATCTGTACTATCAGGGCGGACAGGCTTTCTGCGTAAATACCGAGAAGAAGGATGCCTATGCAGGATATGAGGACTTCAAAGGACTTCCCGTAGGTGCCCAGACCGGTTCCATCCAGATGGATCTTGCCAATGAGAATACACCGGATGCCGATATCGTAGGCCTTACAAAGGTGACGGACATCGTGAACGAACTGATCAACGGAAAACTGGAAGGCGCCTTCATCGAGAAGGATGTAGCTCTTCAGTATGCGAAGAACTATCCGGAACTGTATGTGCTCTGGGATGTACCTTTTGAATCGGAAGGATCCGCCATCATGGCCAAGAAGGGCAATACCGCACTTCTTGAGGCTGTGAACGGTGTGATCGCCGCGGCTCTGGAGGATGGTTCCATGAGCGAATACATTACCACCGCCCAGGAGCTTGCTTCCGACGAAGGAAAAGTCATCGAAGGACAGCTGGATGAGCTTGAATCAGAGACAGAGTAACACCTGTCACAGGTTCAGTTCCTGAATAAGAGAAGGAAACACGGGGCCGCCGCACATTTGCGGCAGCCCCTTTCATTGTTAATAAAC
>CACZSG010000169.1 GCA_902783665.1 uncultured Lachnospiraceae bacterium
ACCATCACCTTCCAGAACTTCTTCAACAAATATAAGAAAAAATCCGGTATGACCGGTACCGCCCTCACAGAGGAACAGGAGTTCCGTGAGATCTACGGCATGGACGTCATCGAGATTCCCACCAACAAACCGGTCATCCGTAAAGACCTGGACGACGCGGTGTACATGACCAAGAAGGAAAAATACCGCGCGGTCGTGGAGGCAGTCAAGGAAGCCCATGCGAAACAGCAGCCGGTCCTGGTGGGTACCATTACCATTGAAGTATCCGAACTGCTCTCCAACATGCTCCGCAGGGAAGGCATCAAGCACAACGTGCTGAACGCCAAGTTCCACGAGATGGAGGCAGCCATTGTCGCGGATGCCGGTATTCACGGCGCGGTGACCATCGCCACCAATATGGCCGGCCGTGGTACCGATATCAAGCTGGACGAGGAATCCGTGGCCGCCGGCGGTCTGAAGATCATCGGCACGGAGCGGCACGAGTCCCGCCGTATCGACAACCAGCTGCGCGGACGTTCAGGACGTCAGGGAGACCCGGGAGAATCCCGCTTCTACATTTCCCTGGAAGACGATCTGATGCGCCTGTTCGGTTCCGAGAAGATGATGAACGTCTTCAAATCCCTTGGCGTGGAGGAGAACGAACAGATCGAGCACAAGATGCTTTCCAATGCCATTCAGCGTGCACAGGAAAAGATCGAGAGCAACAACTTTGCCATCCGTAAGAACCTGCTGGAGTACGACCAGGTGAACAACGAGCAGCGCGAGATCATCTACGCGGAGCGCCGCCGTGTGCTGGACGGCGAGGACATGCGTGACGAAGTCATGCATATGATCCACGAGATCATCGACCGCAGCGTGGAAAGGGTCACCGGGGAGACAGCCCAGAGCATGTGGGATGTCAGCGAGCTGAACAGCCTGATCCTCCCGAATATCCCGATTCAGCCGATGACAAAAGAGAAGATGGATTCCGTCAGCAGCAAAGAAGCCCTGAAGGAACTTCTGGAAAAAGAAGCTGTCGAGCTGTATCAGGCAAAAGAGGCACAGTTCCCGGAAGAGCAGATGCGTGAGATGGAGCGTGTCATCCTGCTGAAGGTGGTGGACCGCCGCTGGATGGACCACATCGACGATATGGACCAGCTGCGTCAGGGCATCGGCCTGCAGGCCTACGGCCAGCGTGACCCGAAGGTCGAATACAAGATGAGTGCCTACGACATGTTCAACTCCATGACCGAATCCATTCAGGAGGATACGGTCCGTCTGCTGTACCATGTGCGCGTGGAGCAGAAGGTAGAGCGTGAGGAAGTGGCCAAGGTAACGGGTACCAACAAGGATGACACCGCGGTTCGCGCACCGAAGAAGCGCATCGAGGCCAAGGTCTATCCGAACGATCCGTGCCCCTGCGGCAGCGGAAAGAAATATAAACAGTGCCACGGCAGAAAAGCATAATTCATTAGAAGGAGAAGACCGCATGGTAGAATTGGATCAGTTTAAAAGCATACTGGGTACATTTGAAAAGCCCCTGGAAGAGGTACGCGGCTCTCTGGATCTGGTGAACAAGGCACAGAAAGTGGAAGAGCTGGAACGCAGGATGGAAGAGCCGGATTTCTGGGACAATCCCGAGAAATCGCAGGAATCCATGAAACAGCTCAAATACATGAAGGATGACATCCAGACCTATCAGAATCTGAAGAATCAGTATGAAGAGATCGAGCTGATGATCGAGATGGGGTATGAGGAGAATGATCCGGCCGTCATTCCTGAGATACAGGAGATGCTGGATGATTTCCAGAAGACCTTTGAAGATATCCGCATCCGTACCCTGCTTTCAGGGGAATACGACACCAACGATGCCATCGTTACCCTGCATGCGGGAGCCGGCGGCACCGAGGCCTGCGACTGGGCCTCCATGCTGTACCGCATGTACAGCAGATGGGTGGACAAGAAGGGCTTTGCCTTTGAAGTCATCGACTATCTGGACGGCGACGAAGCCGGCATCAAGTCGGTCACCTTCGAGGTGCGCGGTGAAAATGCCTACGGCTATCTGAAGTCAGAGAAAGGCGTGCACCGTCTGGTCCGCATCTCGCCCTTCAATGCGGCGGGCAAGCGTCAGACCTCCTTCGTCAGCTGCGAGGTCATGCCGGACATCGAGACCGATGTGGACATTGAGATTAACCCGGACGACATCCGGATCGACACCTACCGTTCCAGCGGCGCGGGCGGACAGCACATCAACAAGACTTCCTCGGCCATCCGCATCACGCACTTCCCCACCGGCATTGTGGTGCAGTGCCAGAACGAGCGGTCCCAGCATCAGAATAAGGACAAGGCCATGCAGATGCTGAAAGCAAAGCTGTATCTGCTGAAGCAGGAAGAAAATGCCGCAAAGGCATCCGATATCCGCGGAGAGGTCAAGGAAATCGGCTGGGGCAACCAGATCCGCTCCTATGTCCTTCAGCCCTACAAGATGGTGAAGGACCTGCGCACCGGCGAGGAGACCGGCAACACGGACAGCGTGCTGGACGGAAACATCGATCCGTTCATCAACTCCTACCTGAAATGGGTTTCCCTTGGATGCCCGGACAGGGGAGAGATGACGGCAGACTGAGTTTCATTTACAGCTTCGAAGAAAACGGTTCTTCGAAGCTGTTTTGCTGTTCTGTATCATACTTAAGACAGAGGGGAAGAAGATGAAGAAACCTGTTATGATATTTCGCTTATTTCTGCTGATCTGCGCTGCAGCATTGTTTTCAGCTCCGGATCTTATGGCAGAGACAAATGGCCGACAGCCGGAGTTCAGGACTTTCGATGAACTGAACGGAAAAAGAATATCCATGCTGACCGGGGCCCCGTTCGAGAAGATGATCCTTGGCAAGGTGAAGGAAGTCGAATCATTTTCTTATTTCAACAACATGCCTGACATGTTACTGGCGATCAAGGCCGGCAAGACGGATGCGGGCCTTTCCAACAACGCCATCGCTTCCCTGTCGGTCAACAGGAATCCCGAGCTGATGATATTACCGGAAAACCTTCAGAACAGCATGTTCGGGATTGCCTTTGCCAAAGGGGATCCGCAGCTGGCGGACTGGCAGAGTGCCTACGACCGGATACCGGAGGAGACGAAGCAGGCCATGTGGGAGAAATGGACCGGAGCAGATGAAAGCCTGAAGAAGATGCCGCCGCAGGACTGGCCCGGCAAAAACGGGACCATACGGGCAGCTGTGTGCGATACGCTGGAGCCTTTGAGCTACACGGGGGAAGGCGGAGAGATTCTTGGATTTGATGCCGAGATGATCCTGTTGTTGGCCAGAGAACTGGATGTTCATGTGGAATTTGAGGGCATGGAGCTCTCCGGCGTCCTGGCCAGTGTGCAGTCCGGCAGGGCCCAGATCGGTGCCGGATCCATCATTGTCTCCCCGGAGCGGAGGGAAGCAGTGGACTTTCTGGAATACTGGCCGGCAGCTTTTGTACTGGTGGTGCGTGCATCGCAGGGAGACGGAAGCGGCGGATTTGTTTCAGCTGTCATCTCAAGTTTTGAAAAAACGTTCCTTCGTGAGAACCGGTGGAAAATGTTCCTGGAGGGAATCGGCAAGACACTTCTGATCACAGTCCTGTCTATCCTTTTCGGGACGGCGCTGGGCTTTTCCGTCTATCTGGTCTGCCGTGCAGGAAACCCTGCGGCAAATGCCGCTACCCGTTTTGTTGTCTGGCTGATCCAGGGCATGCCCGGCGTGGTACTGCTGATGATCCTTTACCATGTTGTGTTCGGGAAAGCGGCAGTCAGCGGAACGACTGTTTCTGTCATCGGATTTTCTCTGATCTTCGGCTGCGCCGTCTACGGGATGATCCATTCCGGTGTGGCTGCCGTGGATGCGGGACAGACAGAGGCGGCCTATGCACTGGGCTACTCTGACAGAAGGACCTTTTTCCGGGTCATCTGGCCGCAGGCGCTGCCGCATATCATCCCTTTCTACAAGGGGGAGATCACAGCCCTGATCAAGATGACTGCCGTGGTCGGGTATATTGCCGTGCAGGATCTGACCAGGACGGGGGACCTGATCCGCAGCCGTACCTACGAAGCTTTTTTCCCGCTGATCGCGGTTGCTGTTCTGTACTATGTGCTTGCGGCTGTGCTCATCTTCGTGGTGAACCGCCTGGAATTCCTGGCCGACCCGAGAAGGCGGAGCCCTGAAAAGATCCTGAAGGGGGTGAAGACGCATGATTGAACTGGTGCATCTCAGAAAAGAATATGAAAGCAGCATTCCTTTGAAAGACGTGAATGCCGTGATCCGTGACGGCGAGGTCATTTCCGTGATCGGCCCTTCCGGAACCGGAAAATCCACGCTGCTGCGCTGCATCAACATGCTTGAGAAACCTACTTCCGGGAAGGTTCTGATAAACGGGACTGATATTACGGCCCCGGGCTGCGATCTGAGAAAGATCCGGCAGAAGATGGGGATGGTCTTCCAGTCCTTCAACCTGTTCGGACATCTGACAGTCATTGAGAACGTGATGGCAGCCCCCATGGACCTGCTGCACAAGAGCAGGCAGGAGGCTTATGATGAAGGCATGCGTCTGCTCCGTTCGGTCGGTCTTGGGGAAAAAGGGCTGAAGTATCCGGACGAGCTTTCCGGCGGACAGAAGCAGCGTGTGGCCATTGCCCGAACCCTGGCCATGGACCCGGATGTGATCCTGCTGGACGAGCCGACCAGCGCCCTGGACCCTGCCATGGTGGGGGAAGTGCAGGCTGTAGTCCGGGAACTGACCAAAATGGGAAAGACCATGATGATCGTGACCCACGAGATGGATTTCGCGAAGGCCATCTGCAGCCGGGTCTTCTATATGGACGAAGGCGGCATCTACGAGGACGGAACTCCGGAACAGATCTTCGAGCATCCGCAGAAGGAAAAGACCATTCGTTTCATCCGCAGGCTGAAGGTGCTGGAACTGGAGATCGGCAGCGCTTCCTACGATTTCCTTGGAACGCAGACAGAGATCGAGCGCTGGTGCAGCCAGAACCAGATCTCCTACCGGATGACGGGCCGTATTCATCTGGCCTTCGAGGAGATGATCCAGCAGATCCTGCTTCCGGTGTGCAAAGTACCGAGGATCCGGGTACAGATCGAATATTCGCGGGCAGATGAGACTGCCCATTTCCAGATCACCTGGGCGGGGGACCGCTTTGATCCTTTCCGGGATGGAGACGCCCTGTCAGCCGCAGTTCTGAAAAGCGCCGCCTCCGATTTTGAGTACAGATGGGATGAGACAGCCGAATACGGAAACCAGGCCGCTTTCCGGATCCTGCCGTAGAGTAATCTGATTTACGGATCGTGCCTTGAAGGCATGGTGAATCCGGAACATGGCATATCTGTGAGCGTTTCCGGCTTTCATGCCCCGGAGATTGTGCGTTTCACGCATTGACAAGCCTGTTTGCAGATGATATATTGTGTGGGAATTATGAAGATAGAGGTCGCACAGTTCATCAGTAACCTGTCGGATGTGTTCAGACACAGAGGAAGACAGTGGGTCTGCCCAGGCGGATCCGGTAAGGGAAAGGGAACCGTGCCGAAGGAAGCAGGCATCTGGATGCCGGCATTCCTGGGCATACGGCGAACAGCCGTATGACTGTCATCGGATCACGATGGAGCGCTATCACAGATTACCGGATGAACGGGCACGCGCATGCGGATGCTGTCCGGCCGTGCTGAAATGGTTTTCTGGGACTGCCTCCGGGCAGTCCGTTTTTGTATCCGTTGACGGGTTTTATACGGCAGCAGATAGATTTCGGACAGATCATCACAGATTTTCATGAACCGACGGAAAACAGAAGGAGGACATTATGGCAGTATTTACCGGAGCAGGCGTGGCGATCATCACGCCCATGTATGACAACGAACAGGTGAACTACGAAGAGCTTGGCCGCATCATCGAGGACCAGATCAAGAAAAAAACAGACGCCATCATTATCTGCGGGACCACCGGAGAAGCATCCACCCTTTCCCACGAGGAACACCTGGATGTCATCCGCTACTGCGCCGAAAAGGTGAACCACCGCATCCCCGTGATCGCCGGAACAGGTTCCAACAGTACCGAGACTGCCGTTTACCTGTCACAGGAGGCGGAAAAGTTCGGCATAGACGCGGTGCTGCAGGTTTCTCCCTATTATAACAAGGCTACCCAGAAGGGCCTGATCCGTCATTTCAAGACCGTGGCGGATTCCATCCGCATTCCGGTCATTCTTTACAATGTGCCCAGCCGCACCGGCTGCAACATTCTTCCGGAGACCGCTGTCTGGCTCGCAAAGAACGTGGAGAACATTGTCGGGATCAAGGAAGCCTCCGGAAATATTTCCCAGGTGGCAAAACTGATGTCCCTGGCGGACGGCTGCATTGACCTGTATTCCGGGAACGACGACCAGGTAGTGCCCCTGATGGCCCTGGGCGGAAAGGGTGTCATCTCCGTGCTTTCCAACGTGGCGCCCACCCAGACCCACGAGATCGTACAGTCTTATCTGGACGGCGACACGGCCAGAAGCTGCCGCCTGCAGCTGGAAGCCATCGAACTGATTGATGCGCTGTTCTGTGAAGTGAACCCCATCCCGGTGAAGACCGCCATGAACCTGCTGGGCTGGAACGCCGGCCCCCTGCGCGGACCGCTTTGTGAGATGGAGCCGGCAAATGTTGAAAAACTGAAAAAGGCCATGAAGAATTACGGACTGCTTTAAATCCGTGGCACGATCGTGAAGCTCAACGAATGGAATCATCCGAAATCTGCTTTACGTGAATGAATGTAACTGACAAAGAACTCTGTGCGGTGGGATGCCGCATGCTGAAGAGAGCAATTATAAAAAGGAGCTGACTATTATGACAAGAATCATACTCAGCGGCTGCAGCGGCCATATGGGCCGCGTCATCACCGATCTTGTGGCGGCGGATGAAAACGCCGTGATCGTTGCCGGCATCGACCCGGCAGGGCAGGGAAGCCTTCCCTATCCGGTATTTGCCGATGCGTCCGACTGCGACGTGGAAGCGGACGCCCTGATAGACTTCTCCTCACCGAAGGCACTGGACAGCCTGATCGACCTTTGCACAAAGAAAGGGATCGCTGCTGTTTTCTGCACCACAGGCTATACGGAGGAGCAGATGGCGCAGATCCATGCGGCGGCTGAAAAAACGGCTGTCCTGAAATCCGCCAATATGTCCCTGGGGATCAACCTTCTGATGAAGCTTCTGAAGGATGCCGCCGCCGTACTGGCGCCGGCCGGCTACGATATGGAGATCATCGAGAAGCACCACAACCGCAAGGTGGATGCCCCCAGCGGAACAGCCCTTGCCCTGGCAGACAGCATCAATGAAGCGCTGGACAACGCCTACACCTATACCTATGACAGAAGCCAGGTGAGAAGGCCGCGTCAGAAGAACGAGATCGGCATCAGCGCGCTGCGCGGCGGAACCATCGTGGGAGAACATGAAGTCCTGTTCGCCGGCCTTGACGAGGTGATCGAGTTCAAACATACGGCTTACTCCAGAAGTATCTTCGCAAAAGGTGCCGTGCAGGCCGCAAAATACCTGACCGGAAAACCCG
>CACZSG010000170.1 GCA_902783665.1 uncultured Lachnospiraceae bacterium
AAACTGAAATTCACGTTTCCGGGCAGCCTGTTATCGGGATCACCGTTCAGATAACTGTCCGGTATCTCCCGGCCGATCCGGCTGATCATATGGTCGCGCAGCGCCCTGATATGGGCATTGTTCTCCTCCATCTCCGCCATGGCTTTGCGGACGGCGGCGGCCATGCCCGCGATGGCCGGAACATTTTCTGTTCCTGCCCTTCGGCCTCTTTCCTGCATGCCGCCGTACAGCAGCGGCGCCAGTTTCGTCCCGCTTTTCACGTACAGGAAACCGCATCCCTTCGGCCCGTAGAACTTGTGACTGCTGGCCGAGAGCAGGTCTGCCCCAATTGCGGCCGGGTGCAGCACCTGGTGTCCGAACATCTGAACAGCATCCGTATGGAACAGCACCCGATGCTCCGCGGCGATCTCTCCGACCTTTACCAGCGGCTGGATGGTCCCTATCTCATTGTTGGCGGCCATCACCGAGATCAGGATGGTATCCGGACGGATGGCGGCCTCCACCAGACCGGGGTCCAGCACCCCGTCCGGCTGCACAGGAAGGCGGGTCACTTCAAAGCCGTGTCTTTCCAGATATTCACAGGTCCTGAGGACCGCGTGATGTTCGATGGCCGTGGTGATGATATGCCGGCCTTTCTCCCTCAGGCTTTCGGCAGCGCCGCGTATGGCCCAGTTGTCTGATTCGGTCCCTCCGGAAGTAAAGAACACTTCCTGCGGAGAGACTTCCAGCGCGGCGGCGATCTCTTTTCTCGCCTCAGTCACGGCGCGTTTTCCCTCTACGGCAGCCTTGTATATGCCGGAAGGGTTTCCGTACTGCTGTGTCAGATACGGGATCATCGCTTCCGCGGCTTCCCTGCAGACAGGCGTTGTCGCCGCATGGTCCAGGTAGATCATAGACATTCCTCATGATAAGTGAAATCTCCGCCCGGAAAAAAACGGCGGAGATTTCCAGATATTTTTCAGGTTATTGCGATCAGTTCCCCGGTCTTACTCCCCGAGAAGCTTTCTGTACAGCGCTTCGTATTTTCTTGCGCTGGAAGCCCAGGAGAAGTCGGCCGCCATGGCTCTGTCGATCAGCTTGTTCCACTCGCGCTTTCTGTCATAGTAAACACTCATGGCATATTTCAGCGTAAAGAACATTTCATGTGCATTGTAGTTGGCGAAGCTGAAGCCGGTGCCTGTCCCTTCATACTCGTTGTAAGGGATGACCGTATCCTTCAGGCCTCCTGTCTCGCGGACGATCGGAAGAGTTCCGTATCTCAGGCTCATCAGCTGGGAAAGTCCGCAGGGCTCAAACAGGGACGGCATCAGGAATGCGTCGCAGGAAGCATAGATCTTGTGCGAAAGTGCTTCAGAGTAGAAAATGTTGGCCGATACCTTTCCGGGATATTTCCAGGCAAAATAGCGGAACATGTTCTCGTATTTCTCGTCCCCGGTACCAAGCACCACAAACTGGATATCCTGCTGGCACATCTCCTCCATCATGTAGGCGATCAGGTCGAAGCCCTTCTGGTCTGTCAGACGGGATACAATACCGACCAGGAATGTGCCGTCATTCTGGGTGAGTCCGAGTTCGCGCTGGAGGGCACGTTTGTTTTTGATCTTTTCCTTGCGGAAATTCTTCGCGTTGTAATTCTTCTCGATGAACGTATCCGTCTCCGGATTGTATTCATTATAATCGATTCCGTTCACGATACCGAAGAGGCTGCCGGCCCGCGCCCGCATCAGACCATCCAGGCGCTCACCGTAGAAGGGGGTCTTGATCTCTTCCGCATAGGTGTCACTGACAGTCGTCACCGCGTCCGCGTAGACGATGCCGCCCTTCAGATAGTTTGCGTCGCCGTAGGCTTCCAGCTTGTCGGGCGTAAAGTAATAGCTGGGAAGGCCGGTGATGTCCTTCACCGTCTTCATATCCCAGACGCCCTGGAATTTCAGGTTGTGTATGGTGATGATGGACTTCATGTCCCTGAAGAATTCCCCTTCATGGAATTTATCCTTGAGAAGGACAGGGATGAGTCCGGTCTGCCAGTCATGACAGTGGACAATGTCCGGTTTGAAATCGATCACCGGAAGCATGGAAAGGGCTGCTTTTGAAAAGAAGGCAAATTTCTCGATGTCCTGATAGATATTCCCGTACGGCTTCGGTCCCGCGAAGTAATACTCATTATCGATGAAGTAGAACTGGATTCCATCATACTTCATCTCAAGAACACCTACATACTGACTTCTCCAGGCAAGATCCATGTAGAAGTGGGTGACATAATTCAGTTTGCTCTTCCACTCGTCGCTCATGCAGAGATATTTTGGAAGGATCACCCGGACATCAAACTCTTCTTTATTGAAATACTTGGGAAGAGATCCGGCAACGTCCGCCAGTCCGCCGGTTTTGATAAATGGGACTACTTCAGATGATACAAAAAGTATTTTTTTCATGGGGGTTCCTCCGACGCGTCTGAATAGTTAAGGTCATTATAGCCCAGATCATATTCATTTAAAAGACTTTTTTGCCAGTTCCTTCATCTCCCGGGCACTGTCCAGCACGGCTTTCGTGATCTCCACGCCTCCCAGGATCCTGGCAAGTTCCTGAACGCTTTCTTCTTCATCAAGCGGACGGATCGCCGTGACCGTTCTTCCTTTTTCAACCCTTTTTTCAATGAGGAAATGTTCCCTCGCCATGGCCGCGATCTGCGCCAGATGCGTGATGCAGATGATCTGTCTTGAAGCTGCGATCACATTCATCTTTTCCGAGACCTTCTGGGCAGTACGACCGCTGATCCCTGTATCGATCTCATCGAAAACAAGGGTCTCCACGGCATCTCTGTCAGCCATCACGGCCTTGATGGCAAGCATGATCCTGGACAGCTCACCGCCGCTGGCCACATCCCCCAGGGGACGCAGCGGCATGCCGGGATTGGTGGAGATCAGGAAGGTGACACGGTCCATGCCGTGATCCGTCGGTTCCTCCAGCGGTTCAAAGCTGATCTCGAAACGAACGTCAAGAAAGTTCAGATCCGTCAGCGCCCTGGTGATCTCCTTCTCCAGCACGGCCGCCGACTGCTTGCGGATAGCCGTTATCTTTTCGGACAGGGAAAGCATCTTCTTCTTTTCCCGCGCGGTCTTCTGCTGGAGTTCCTTCAGATAATCCTCGTAATGTTCCAGAAGATCCAGCCGTTTCTGCCTGTCCTCCTGGTACGAAAGGACCGCATCGATCGTGCGTCCGTATTTTGCCTTCAGCCGGTTCAGCTCATCCAGCCGCGTTGAAATACGTTCCATCTCGGCGGCATCGAAGCTGAAGTCCTCCTGATAGTCGGCAAGGGCGCGGTTAAAATCATTCAGCAGGCTTTCCACTTCAGAGAGGGATCCGTACAGGCCCTCAAGAGACTCATCATACTGGACGGCGCTCCCAAGTGCCCGTACCGCATGGCCGACCGCTTCAGCCGCGCCTCCGTCACCGCCGCAGCCTGTCAGGGAACCTGTCTCCTGGACCGACTCCATGATCCGCTGGCCGTTGCTCATCCTGCGGTAGGCAAGCTCCAGTTCCTCATCCTCGCCGGGGGCCAGGCGGGCAGCTTCTATCTCCCCAAGTTCAAAACGCAGAAAATCCGCTTCCTTGGCACGGTCCTCTTCGCCGAGGTCCGCTTCCTGAAGCTCCTTTTCCAGATCCGTCAGCACCCGGTACTGCTCCCTGCATTCGTGAAGCAGTTCATGAAGGGCATTCCCGGCATATTCATCCAGAATTCCCAGATGGTTCTTCGGATACAGCAGTTTCTGATGCTCATGCTGACCATGTATATCCAGAAGCTCTCCGGCCAGTTCCTTTACATATCCGATGGGTACGGACTCTCCGTTGACCTTGCTGACTGTACGGCCGGCACGGTACTTTCTGGAGATGATGACTTCATCTTCCTCCTGGGAGATATCCATCTCCTCCAGCTTTTTTATAACAGAGGGAGAACTGCTCCGGAAGGTCAGCTCCACAAGCGCCTGCTGTGTATCCTCCCGTACATAGTCCCTGAAGCTTCCGGCTCCCAGTGCAATATTCAGTGATCCCAGCAGAATGGATTTTCCGGCACCGGTCTCTCCGGTCAGGATATTCAGGCCCGGGCCGAACTCCACTTCCGCTTCATCGATCAATGCCATGTTCTTTACATGCAGACTTTCAATCATTGTGTCTATCTCCCGGTGATGCGGCTGATCTTCTCCATGACATGCAGTGTATCTTCACTGCTTCTGACGGCACACATAATGGTATCGTCTCCGGCGATGCAGCCGGCGATCTCCGGCCACTGCATGGCATCGATGACCGCGGCCACCGCCATCGCCATACCGGAAACCGTTTTTACCACAAGAATGCTGGAAGCCAGGTCCATGGAAGCAAAGCCGTCTGTCAGGACACGAAGATATTTTTCATCCATTCCGGAAATGCCCTGATTCATAACAGCGTATTTCTGACGTCCGTCAGATGTAGAGATCTTCGTCAGCTTCAGTTCTCTGATATCTCTGGAGATCGTCGCCTGAGTCGCCTTATATCCCTCTTCGCCGAGAAGGCGGGCGAGCTCCTCCTGGGTCTCGATATCATGATGACTGATCAGGTCGATGATCCGCGCGTGTCGGTCAATCTTCATTTTTTATTTCCCCCTATTTCATCTTCTCTCTTAAATTTTCAAGAAAACTCGTGTTTCTTATCTTGATCAGCTTCGTTCTCTGTGAAGACTTCCTGATCTCCACCCGGTCCCCCGGAGACAGGAAAATGGTCGTATCTCCGTCAAAACAGGCCTGAGCGCCCTCCGCGTCAATATCATGTCCGGGACCGGCTTCAATGGAAACAGAGACATTGTCCGGGAGTACGATCGGTCTTGCGCTCAGTGTATGCGGCGCAACGGCGGTCAGCAGCATCAGAGACGCCTGCGGCGCCACGATGGGTCCGCCCGCGGAAAGATTGTAGCCTGTGGAACCCGTGGGAGTACTGATGATGATCCCGTCTGCTGTGAAGGATCCCAGAAGTGCCTGATCCACATAGACCCTGAAATCGATCACGTGCAGCTTGCTCCTGCGGCTGATCACGATATCGTTCAGCGCTATATCCTGAAGAAGGAGCTTGCCTTTATGCCAGGCTTCTCCCTGCAGCATCATGCGCTCCTCCACGAAAAACTGGTCTTTCAGCAGCAGGTCCAGCGCTTCATATGCCCGGGCATACTCTACTTCCGCCAGATATCCCAGCGTACCCAGGTTTATCCCGAACAGCTGTTTCGGAGTATCTGCCAGGTTTCTGGCCGCGTGAAGCAACGTGCCGTCCCCTCCGAGAACCAGAACGCATTCGGCTTCCGAGGCGCCTTCCCGGTCGATGCCCTGTATACTGCAGACCGCG
>CACZSG010000171.1 GCA_902783665.1 uncultured Lachnospiraceae bacterium
GTTCTGCCTGCCCAGCCAGGCTTCACTTCTCATCCAGGTTCGCTGCAGCTGCAAATAAGCAGAAGGACGTTCGTCCCTGTCCCATTTTTAAAATGGGACAGAGGCGAACGTTCCTATGTCCCACCTCAGTACAGCTGATTAATGTATTCCGCTAATGCGTCTCTGTCATAGAAATGATCCGGATCCATGATGAGATAATCCGGTTCCACGCCCTGGTCTATATCGTAGAAAGAACCGTTCTTCACAGTCGACATCCTAAAAGTAGAGGACAGCTGAAACAGGCTTCCGTAGGCTGTGGACATGGAAGTAACCGCGCTGCTTCCGCCGCAGGTCCTGCCGCCCAGCATTGTAACATGTCCGGAAGCTTTCAGCGCGGACGCTACAGTATTCGCCGCGGAAAAGCTGACGGGGGAGATCAGGCAAAACAGATTTCTGTCGCTGACGGTGTCCTTCTCGTCGGTTTTCTTGTCCAGATTGACATCTGCCGTGTACAGGACCGAGGATGATGCGCCTGTCAGGATGCTTTTTACGTTCACGGTGCACTCTCCGAGCATCCAGGCAGTGACATAGGCGGCTGCCCCAAGTTCACCGCCGGTATTCATACTCAGGTCCAGAACGACGTTTTCCACGGGACTGTTTTCTCTTGTGATCTGGGCATGCACCCACGCGATGAAGGAGAAAGTATCATAATACGGATGCTCATCTCCCTGACCGCTCTTTTCCTCATCTGCGTTTTCCTGAAGCAGATCCGCCTCATAGATATTCCTGCCTGGGTCTTCATAAAATCCATTAAAGGTGACAAAGGCCGTGTTTCCCACCTCTTCGTAATCCACAATCTCCCTGGGCGCGTTCTCTTTGGCAGTCTGGTAAAGCTCCTTATTCTGATCAAAGGCGCGGGTGGAAAATCCCCTATCCTGCATATACTCATAGGTTTCGCCGAGCGGGGAGTGACTGTTGAAAACAGTATGCTGATCATCCAGGAAGTAGTAGATCACTTTCTCCAGCGCTTTGTCGGATATGATGGAATCTGTGCTTTTCAGCTCATCTGCCAGTCCGGCTTCCTCAAAGAAAGAGTTGAAATCCGTAATGTCATGGGATTCTTTCTGCCCATACAGATTGTCCAGTGCCAGACACAGTTCCCTGTAACTGAAATCTGCCAGACGCTCACTTTTCTCAGCAGCCGGTGCTGCGTAGTAGCGAAGGACTGCTTCCGCTATCTCGTCACCCACTTTCAGGTCTGCATAGGGAATGACCAGCCCTTCATGACCGTTGAACAGCAGGAATGTATCATCGTAGGAGACCGTGTTTTTTTCATCATTGAACACAATGCCCTTTCTCAGATACAGAGAATTCCGGTTTTTGCCGGACTGTGTGATACAGTATCTCTCATCTGTTCATGATAATAATTATATAACCGCCGTCTTCTGCTTGCAAGGAAGGCTTTCTCTATACATCCAGCGCACAAAAACAGCCGGGCATAACACCCGGCTGAACAGAAACCCGCCTGAATTTACGGCAGTTTCACACTGATCTGATCGAATTCCGCTTCGCATCCAAGAGCAAACACACCCATATGAGCCCCGCCTGTAGAACGGGTGATCCGTGAACACAGTGCCTTCTGGTCATTGATATAGAGCACTGCGATCTCATTTTCGCAGACCAGTTTCAAATGCCAAGGGCCTCCCGATGAAAAATCAAAACTGGTAACCGCCTGCGGATCAAATCTGGAAAGCCTGTTGATCGCGTATCCTTCATAGTGGATCTGGCCTCTGGCTGCGTCCAGGCACAGGGCGGCGCGGCTTTCATCCTCTTCCTCTTCACCAAAGGCGAAGCCTGCACATCCATCGGGTTCCAGTGTCACGTCGCACTCCAGCACCATTTCCGGCGCGCGGACTCCCATGTCTGCAAGGGCATAACCATCTTCTTCCGCTGACAGCTTTATGGACGATTCCTCCACGCTTACATTGCCCTGCTTTTCTTCCGCCGCAAAAGGCGCCGTCTCCGTAAAATACGAATCAAAGGATTCCGGAGCTTTCACTCCAAGGCTTCCGTCTTCCCGTCTGACAAGCTGATGGTTGACCATATTTCCCGCCCACTGATATATTCCGGAATCCGACGCGGTCCCGCACCGGCCGTGCCATCCGCACAGATACGTATTTCCGTTCATCTGGGCTGTTTTTGCGGCATAAAACACAAATCCGTTTCCTTCAACCAGGCCTTTCCCATCCAGAATATTATCTTCCGGCGCGGTAAATGGCCCGTCCATGGATTCTCCGATCGCGTAGTAGGTAACACAGTCCCAGCTGTAGGTCAGATACCAGGTATCCTCCATGCAGAACAGATCCGGACATTCCAGCATATAATGCGTCTCAGGCGCATAAAAGGGACCGCAAAATGTCCAGTCCTTCAGATCCGGAGAAGTATACTTTGCCACAACACCGCCAAGATCATCATGTCTGGCAGCTATCAGCAGCCAGTAGCACTGTTCGTTTTCCACCCAGAATACTTCCGGATCCCTGAAATCATCCTTCGAATATTCTTCAGGCGCATAGAATGTGTCCTCCGGCTGCTTGGTCCATGTCTCACGGTCCGTGCTGACCGCGTGCATCACACACTCCTTTCCTTTTCCCCCATTGCCTGTATCATTATGACCGGTATAGAAAAGATGATACAGACCTTCCTGGTCCATTATCACCGATCCGGTACCGATTGCCGGGTCGGGGTCCGACATGAGGCCGAAGTCCAGCACCTTCCCATGATCCTCATATTCAATAAAATCTGCAGTACTGTATTTATAGACCGGATGATATCCCTGCCCGTTGTGATCTGTATCATACAGATAATATAATTCCAGTCTTCCGTCTTCTGTTACGAAAGGCATGGTATCACCCACGTAACCACCTTCCGGAGCCGGATACAGATGATATTCCACAGGTACATAAACCTGATCCTGAAGGCTTTCCGCAGCTGCCCCGGAAGCAATTGCAGAATCCCCGCAGAACAGCAGAAACAGGGATGAACAGATGGAAACTACCAGAGACTTCTTACCTTTTTTCATCATAATCACACCTTCCCTTTTTGATCTTTTAACAATCTGTGGGGTGAAAAAGATATCATTATCATACACGATATTTTACATATGCGCAATAATCAAAGTTTTTTATTTTTACATTTGCACAGTTTCATGAGAGGGGTCCTTTCTTCATAGTCCGAAATGTTTCCCATCATCTTTATCAATCAACCCTATAATCTTTCAATTCCTGTTTCTGAAATGTAACAAAAATCAGTCCCGTCAGACTTTACATCTGACGGGACTGCCTTGTAAGAGGAACAAATGATAGGAGGTGCTGCGGGATCAGAAAGAATCTGATCTCCGCATTTTTCAAAACTGATCTTAAGGTTTACTGGGTCAGCAGGTATACAACATCCCCGTCCTTATTCAGGAATACAATACCCCACTGCGGGTCATCGCCGGTCACAGTTCCTGTCACTTCACAGGATTCTGTAAATTCCAGCACCGGGAAATCCACGCTTCCGTTTTCGCTGTAGGTGACGGCTGTCACTGCGTCTCCGCCCATCACCAGGTCGAACTGAACCTTATCACCTTTCTGCGGTGTCACGTGGGCCGGGCCTTCTTCCGGTATGTACAGCAGGTTGCTCACCCCGTAGTCTCCCGATACCACCGGCACCCAGTCCGACTTCTTTTTGATGGCCTCGCTGATGGCTTTTCCGTCCGCAGCGGTCAGGCATCCCTTATCCATCAGTACGTAGTAGGACTTGTCCATGGACAGGGAGAACGGCAGGTTGACTTCCACGCAGGTGCCGCTGCCCCACACCAGGCCTTCCAGCTCCTGCTCCTCCAGGGGGCGCAGCTGAACGAACGCATCGTCGGTAAAGGCTGCGGAGAAGATTTCTCCGGATTCATCGTACAGGTGGATCTTTCCTTCTCCCAGTTTCAGGTCTTCCCTTGGAAGATACATCTCCAGCACGTCGCAGAAGTGTTCCGCCGGCATTTTCTCCCGGGGGTACAGCATCCGGTAGCCGATCTTCTTGTCAAGGTCCACCTCTCGCACGCCCTCGTA
>CACZSG010000172.1 GCA_902783665.1 uncultured Lachnospiraceae bacterium
GGATCCATGCGCGACATCGTGCACCCGTCCGATCGCCAGCAGTACATGACTGGGGTCCAGTGAACCGGAGGTGCAGGCGCTTCCCGACGATGCCTGTATTCCTTTATCGTCCAGGAGCAGCAGCAGGGATTCCCCTTCGATCCCCTCAAAACAGAAATTGACATTTCCCGGGAGTCTGCGGACCGCGTCGCCGTTCAGCGCACTGTGCGGGATCTGTGCAAGTCCTGCTACCAGTTTCTCGCGAAGGGGAACCACATGTGCCGTTACTTCCGCCATTCTGTCAACTGCCTCTTTCAGGGCTGCGGCCATGGCTCCGATGGCCGGGACATTTTCCGTTCCCGCTCTTTTTCCTCTCTCCTGCGCCCCGCCTTCTATCAGGTTTGATATTCTGACGCCTTTTCTGACATACAGGAAACCGACGCCTTTGGGGCCGTGAAATTTGTGCGCGGAGGCGGAAAGCATATCAATGTTGTCTTTTTCAACATTTATCGGAATGCGACCGACCGCCTGGACCGCATCCGTGTGGAACAGTACCTTTCTCGTCCTGCAGATCTTCCCGATCTCGCGGACCGGCTGGATGGTCCCGATCTCATTGTTGGCATACATGATGGTGACAAGGCAGGTGTCCTCACGGATAGCAGCATCCACCTGCTCCGGAAGAACGATCCCGTTTTCATGAACGTCCAGCAGGGTTACCTCAAAGCCTTCTTTTTCGAGTTTCTGAAGGGTATGCAGAACCGCATGGTGTTCAAAAGCCGATGAGATGATATGTTTTTTCCCCTGTTTTCTGCCCAGCTCCGCAGCAGAAAGTATGGCCTGATTGTCGGCTTCGCTTCCGCCGGACGTAAAGATGATCTCCTGCGGCTGTGCCCCTATGACGGCTGCGATGTCCTCCCTCGCTTTTTCAAGCACTTCCTTCGCTTCCTGTCCCAGACTGTACAGGCTGGAGGGATTTCCGTAGGTTTCTTTCATAAGCTTTATCATTGTATCAACCGCTGCTCCGCTCATTTTTGTGGTGGCAGCATTGTCTGCATAGATCACTGTCCGGTGCTCCTTTCCTGCTCGATTTTCTGTATTATAACCATAATAACCTAGTGTGTCAATAGGTATTATAGTTTAATTTTATCTGAGACCACGAATTCTTTCCAAGTCCAGTTTTCTAGGTCCATTCCTTAAGATACCTTTCACTGGCCATTGTTTCCGGGAAATAAAAAACAGTACCCTGTTCAGGATACTGCTTTCTGAAATATATATTTCATTCTGATGAAAGATGCTGTTCAGAATGATCCTGATGCCAGCATGCAGATACTGCGAAAAACGAATCCGGCCGGCAGCCGGCTCAGATGTCTTTATACAGCCCGGGCGACACGATTTCATAGTCGAGGCAGGTGCAGCCGTTCTGGTTGCCGTCACAGCAGCCGTCCTCCGCGCACAGCATGGTGGTGTCAGGGATATAGAACAGGCCTGCGTACTGGGCGCTGACACGGCAGTTCTTCTCCTGCGACTTTTCATCCGGATAGTACTGACCGTTGGAAATGAGCAGCAGATCCGGTGTCCAGGGGCTGAAATCAAAATAGTGGGAGGATGTCCCGTGATGAGGCACCTTGATGCACCAGTAATGGCTGTATACCGGCACCCTGCCGTCCGAATTGTTCATGATCTTCTGAAGTACGGACGGGGGAACATCTCCGGTGAAGAGCAGATTCAGGTCTCCCTGAACACGGTTCTGGAAACACAGTCCGGACAGGTCCCTCAGTTCCTGTGGTCTGCGGCGGATGCGGGCAAAAGCGGTCTTAAGGGTATCCAGCACTCCGCTGATCCGCAGCCGGTTCAGCCCTTCCTGCACCTGGGCAAGATCTTTTCTGACACCGGCTTCCTTTCTGTTCTCATGTCCCTTCCCCGGCTCTGTTTCCGCAGAAGAAACTTCCGCTTCTTCCACAGCCGTGCCGCGGGTCTTTATGAATTCCAGGAACGCAAGGCGAAGGTTATCAGCTTCCGTCAGCAGCTGCCGCCACGCAAAACTCTCCTGCTGATTCAGGCACTGAAGGATCCCCCCAACATACCCTGTCAGGGCGGAACACTCCGGCCACAGTGTCCGGTATTTTCCCGCGAACTCGTCTCCTCTGGAGACCAGCACGATCCTTGTGTCCTGCATCACGAGCGTGCGCAGAAAATACAGAAGGCTCACCTGCTTGCCCGGCAGATAGCTTTCCTCCAGCAGGTCCGCCAGGAGCAGCATGGCCAGTATGCCGGAATGCTCTTTTTCCGAAAAAAGATCCGGCAGATATACTGTGCCGAACGCATCGGAGGCCATCCCCTGGTTCCAGATGGTGACGATCCCCTGGGTATGCGCCGGAAGAAAACCGGTCAGAAGCAGATCCTTGCGGGGGATCCCTTCCAGGTCCTTCCAGATCCGTTCAAATACTTCTGTCCTGGACCGTGAGCCGATCTTCTGGTTGCTGGTTCCGAAATCCACCACCAGATTCCTTCCTCTGTCCCTCAGGCAGCAGCAGTCGCCGAATCCGGTCCGGTACATTCTGATCTTTCTCATTTCCTACACCTGCAGTTCTTTCAGCCGCATTTCGATTTCCTGGGTCTTTTCGTCAAACAGCAGCTCACGGTTATAGCGGAAGTAGCGCTCACAGGCATTTTCCTGCAGGAAACGGATGCTGTGGGGATCTGTATTCAGATTGGTGACGAACAGTACCATCTCCTGGCCGCCTCCATAGGCCGCTTCCAGGAAGTCAAATGCGTATTCAAGCCGTTCCAGCGCGGTCCGGTTCTTTTCTTCGGCCTCATCCTGGCAGCGGTCGAACCATGTCTTCCATGCCAGAAAGATCTTCCCGCCGTCCCCGTCCGGGACGCGAACGGCCTCGCTGCGTCCTTCCTGAAGAAGATCCGCCGCCTTCCGATACAGTTTGCGCTTCTGTCTGTCAAGCAGATCGGCTTTGCGAAGCCGGACGGCCTCCTCCTGAAAATCTGCCAGGGTTTCTTCCATCAGGGTGCCCGCATCCTGGCTTCCGCCTCCGGTAAGGCCTTCCTTCAGTTTTAAAAGGACGGGATAGATCAGGTCCAGCACTTCCAGGCTCCGGAGCGCATCCATGAAGCACCCCGACAGGCGGGCATGCAGGATGCCGACGATGTTCAGCCGCTCATCAAAGGAAGCCCGGGAAGCCTTCCGGAGCAGATCATCACTGATCTTCCCGTCCAGGACCGCTTCCAGTTCGCCGTCCATTCTGTACTTGCTGTACAGTTCCAGATAGTTTGCAAAGTCACGGGCCGTTCTGTCGTGCTGGATGTACTGCACGATCACCTCTTTGTCCACCGGCTTATTCAGTTTCTCGTATACCTGGAGCAGGCCCGAGAGGTCCTCCCAGCTGCGCGGGGTCGCAAATGATCTGCCGTCCACGGTGGTCTCCATGCGGTAGAAGCTGCCCGGATGGGTGGTGAGGTAGGACAGGACCGCCGGATGAAGCTGCTGTTTCAGCGCGTATTCTTTCCAGACGGCGAAGTCCGGCTCCACATCGATCCGTTTTACACGGTCCATGGTGACCACATCAAACTCGCGTACCGATTTGTTATATTCAGGCGGATTTCCCGCTGCAACAATGACCCAGCCCTTGGGAATGCTGTGGCTGCCGAAGGTCTTATACTGCAGGAACTGGAGCATGGCCGGCGCCAGTGTCTCAGATACGCAGTTGATCTCGTCCAGGAACAGGATTCCCCGGGACAGACCGGTCTCCTCCATCCGCTGATACATGGAGGCAATGATCTCGCTCATGGTGTATTCTGTCACCTGATACTCCTGATCACCGAACTTCTTTTTTGAGATAAAGGGAAGACCGATCGCGCTCTGCCTGGTGTGATGCGTAATGGTGTACGCGACCAGCGCCAGCGAGCACTCTTTTGCGATCTGCTCCATGATCTGGGTTTTTCCGATTCCGGGCGCCCCCAGCAGCAGGATCGGACGCTGCCGTACGGCGGGAATCACATATTCCCCGTCCTCATCCTGCATCAGATAGGCTTCAATGGTATCTGTTATCTCCTGTTTCGCACGTTTAATATTCATTGTTTCCAGCTGTTCCTCTGTTTTCGGGCAAAATCTGCCGCGTCTGACCGCGTCATCAGGTTTCTTATGCCTCCGGGGCTTCCTCTACCTGAATATCATCAAATAATACAGGAATTGCCGCCTGGAACTGGCGCAGCAGGTCCACGGCAAGTACGCGGATATCCGGATGCGCTGCCAGATCGCTGCGAAGTTTCAGGAAATGTCTCCACTCCCGCATGTTCATGGTCACCATGATCTCCGTCTTGGTGCAGGTGGGAAGGACCGCACGGGCAGTCTGGGCCTTGCAGCCGTCTTCAAGGAGCGTGAAATAGGCTTTCTCCGCTGCTTCCATGGCACATTTCCAGTCTTCGTACTCTTTTGTGCCCTCTTTGATATCGACAGGGCGGATGACGGAGATCTGATTGCTGAATTTATCTTTTGAATAGTTGCAGTAGCGTGTGCTTTCCTGCGCATAGCTGGCGATACGGTGACGGACGATCTCGTGGGTGATGCCTCTGTCCGTGGTAAAACGGACCGTCACGCTGTAGTGTTCGATCACGGCTTCATGACCTCTTCGAATGATGCCTGCCACAAATTTTTCGGCAGATGAATCATCGATGCGGTCCTCCGATTTATAGCATGTGCGTCCTACCATCTCCAGATGCTTTATAATGGCCTGGCCATCCAGAGGGGTAATGATCTCGGCTTTGGGACTGACAATAAGCATGCGTGTATCCTCCTTTTTATATCTGAATCAGTATAGCATATTTTTGAGGGTGCGTCTTTATATTATTCTGCATTTGCATTTACTTCCCCGAATGATGCCTGTACGATGGTTTTTCTGGTTTACGGATTGGTAAAATCCTCCCGGGATCCAGCGCTCCGCTTTCCAAGGTCCTCCGGTTCAAGGATCAGCTTGATGGCCCACGGAGGAACGTCCACATCCCTGTAGTGTTCCTTCAGAAAAACGAAAGCCGTTTCATAGACCGGTTTTACGACGGGAAAAATCCCGTATCCGTCCGTGAAGTAGATGAGCCCCCGGAGTTTTGTAAAGACTCTTCTGCGGAGCAGTTCGGAAACATAGGTAAAGGCCGGACGGAAATCCGTACCGCCGTATCCTTTTACTTCAAAAGTGCGCAGATACTGCTCCATCTCCTCCCGGTCCGTGATGACGGTATCCTCCTGGATCTGGTCATCGCACTGGATGATATGAATGTGTACTTTCCGGAAAAAGCTCCCGGACTCCTGCAATATTCCTATCGTCTCGGAGAGGAACTGCCTGACGGTTTCACCGCTGCAGGACATGGAGGTATCTATGACAATGACAAAGTCCTCGACCTTCCGGACCTCTCTGGTCTCCAGCGGTTCGATCAGCGGCATGTTGCCGTATGTCTGCAGGCCGTAATGGTAGTAGATATAATCGAACGAATCCGGATCCACCTGCATTTCTTCTTTCAGTACGGAAAACTTCTTCAGGAATTCCCTGTAATCGTACCGGCTGTGGTTTTCCGCTTTGACCAGTTCCGTCAGGGATCTCTTTCCCGGGGAGGCATCGGATGAAAATGTCTCCAGCTCCATCTGCATCCGTTCACGGATGTTGTCCCAGTCTTTCCTGGGATCTTCCTGCGGCTGGTCTTTTACTTCACGGTTCCAGAAGCGGTGATCATCCATTCCGAATTCCCGTTCGAGGCGCATCAATGCCTCTTCGTCCGAAAACGGACCATCCTCCTGTGTCCACAGGACCAGCTTCCGGTAGATACCGCCGGCCGTCAGGGTTCCGCCGGCGTCTTTCAGTTCTTTGCCCAGCTGTCTGTATATGTTCCTGCGGTAAGGATCCGGAGGGATCCTGACACAGCGGACCGGAAGATCGTCGATCATGGCTTCCGCGGCGATATCACAGGCTGCGTTCCAAAGCCGGATGTCTCTTCCTTTTCTGTTCCAGGGATGGCCGAAAAGGCAGTGCAGGACACTGTGCAGGAACATCCGGTTCAGCCGGATCCTGGAGGTGCGGAACATCTGAATGACGGCTCCCGGATGATAATACCACCCTGTGCCGTCGGTACCGGCCGCCTCCACTCCCATCTCCGGGATGAACTTCAGCACGGACAGAGCGGCATCCATATATCTCAGTTCAAGAAACAGTTCGTTTCTGCTTTCCAGCAGGATCTCCCGGCAGACATTCGTCACTTCGACTGTCTGCAGCCGCTGCCTGTAGACCGGGTTCAGATCAGGCCCAGATGCCTGCAGCCTTTCCATATGCCATCCTCCCAAATATCCGCTGTCACGTAATCCGCCGCCTGTTTCACGTTCTCCTGGGCGTTTCCCATCGCGACGGCCGTGTGCACGACCGAAAGCATGCCCAGGTCATTCGTCGCATCCCCGAAAGCTATGGTATCTTCCGGGGCTATGTTCAGCGCCCGGCAGACTCTTTCGATTCCCGTGCTCTTATCGTGTCCCTTCGGCACCATTTCAACGACCGAAGAATTGTGGATCAGATACTCGTAGTGATCCGCCAGAGCCTCGAAGCACGGCGTGCAGTCTATATTTTCGGTAGCGCAGGAAAGCTTGGAGATCTCCCATTTCCCCCAGTCCCCCTGTATGGTACGGAGATGATGGCCGAGCTCCCGGCGCAGTTTGTTCCCGTAGGCATCGCTCAGGTCGAAATCCGATTCATCCATGTAAAGGTATTCGCGCCCTTCCAGGATGGGCCTGAATCCGTGGCTTTTTACCGTTCTGACCGTATGTTCCGCAAGTTCGGATTCGATCCGGTGATAGTACAGCACTTCCTGATGATACTCGATCATGGTTCCGCAACCCGAAATGATCCCGTTGAAGCCGGCATTCAGAAGGACCGGGCTCTGGATGTGTCCGTTGGTCCTTCCGGTGCAGATAAAGATCCTGTGGCCGTTCTCCCGCAGCCGGCGAAGCGCTTCCGCCGTGCTTGGCGGCATATTGTACATGCGGTCCACCAGAGTCCCGTCTATATCAAAAAAAACAGTTTTTCCTCGCATATAATCCCTGCCTGACATTCACAGATATAGTACAGATCCGCTTCCGCTACAGTTCAAAGCGGCGTCTGCCCGAAGGATGCGCACCGGAAGAAGCCGTGAGCCGTCGCTGGTGTTCCATCAGAAAGCTGATCATCCCGGCCCGGCCTTTCTCCCCGGCCGCCCGGATCATCCCGGCGAACCAGGCCGCAAGCGCCTCCGGTTCGCTGGCCATTCTCCGCTCGCACAGCTCCGCAAGCAGACGGAGACACGGAAGGTCCTCGTCCTCTATGCAGGCGTTTCCGATCTCCACGCGCATCCGGACAAAGAAGGCTTCATAGGAGTCCCGTGCCTCATCTGTCAGCTGGTGAGGACAGCGAAGCCGACCTTCCGCAATGCGTTCCGTGACCGAAAGGTCCTCCCGGGCCACCGCATAGGGAAACTGACGGTCATATTCGCGAAAGTCATAGACACGGCTCCGGAAACAGTTCCGGTACAGAAGGCCGCTGCCGTGTACATGGGTTTCCAGGATCCTTGCCGGGGTGTTCTCCACGCCCTCCTCGAAGAAGCCGGGAAACACAAGACTTGCATACAGACTGCCGCTCCTGCTCATAAAACGGACCGAGACTGTTTCTGAAAGCTCATCCAGCACATCCTTCAGCCTGGTCTGCTCGGCTTCCTCCGCGATCACGGTAAGCCGGCGGATCCGGTGGCAGCCGGTAAACACTCCGCTTCCCCAATCCGTAAGAGAAGCGGGAAACGTGATCTCCTGAAGCATGCTGCACTCGTAAAAACAGTATCTTCCGACACTTTCCACGCCGTCCTGCAGGATGACGCCCTGCAGCCTGTCTCCTGCCAGAAGCTGCAGGCCTCCGGGCAGATCCTTCTCTCCGGACAGAAACTGCAGGCCTCCGGGATCCTTCTCTGTTGAAACAGATTCCTGCATCTGCCCGGATATCTTTTCGAGCATGGCGCTCCCGGCTCCGGTACATGCGGTCCGAAGTCCTGTTTCCCGCGCCGTCTTTGCCAGATGATCCCGGTCCATCCGGGAAGAAAAGCAATAGGCCCCCGCTCCTCTGACAGGGATCCCGTCCAGGACCGCGGGGATCCAGGCTGTATCCTCATGCGAAAAACAGCGCAGTATGACCGCGCTGTTCTTTATCACTGTGTATATCAGAATCTGATCCGGAATTTCTTCTGGCTTCATAATCATTCTTCAGCTTCTCTTTCTGTTCAGGTTCCGGGGCGGAACTGGCCTTACGCGCTCATCTTTGCGAGCTTGGCTGTCTGATCCGCGGCAATACAGTTGTCTATGATTTCCTGCAGGTCTCCGTCCAGCACCTTATCCAGCTTGTACAGAGTCAGGTTGATTCTGTGGTCGGTCACACGGCCCTGGGGGAAATTGTAGGTCCGGATCTTCTCGGAGCGGTCCCCGGTCCCGACCTGGGAGCGCCTGGCTTCCGCTTCGGCGTCATGCGCTTTCTGCAGTTCCAGATCGTACAGTTTCGCACGAAGCACCTTCAGAGCCTTGTCCTTGTTTTTCAGCTGGGACTTCTCGTCCTGGCAGGAAATGACGATGCCGGTGGGAATGTGAGTCAGACGTACGGCGGAATCCGTTGTGTTGACGCACTGCCCGCCGTTTCCGGAAGCACGGAACACATCGAATCTGCAGTCATTCAGATCAACTTTTACATCCACTTCCTCTGCTTCCGGCATAATGGCCACGGTTATGGTGGACGTGTGAATACGGCCGCCGGATTCCGTCTCGGGCACCCGCTGCACCCGGTGGACGCCGGACTCGTATTTCAGCCTTGAATAGGCGCCCCGGCCCGTGATCATGAAGCTTACAAACTTCATGCCCCCGATCCCGATCTCCTCGACATCCATGGTCTCCACTTTCCAGCGCTGGCTCTCCGCATAGTGGACATACATGCGGTAGATCTCCGCGGCGAACAGAGCTGCTTCGTCTCCACCTGCCCCGGCTCTGATCTCCACGATGACATTTTTTTCATCATTCGGGTCCTTGGGAAGCAGAAGGATCTTCAGCGTCTTCTCCAGCTCTGCGAGTCCCGCTCTGGCCGTGGAAAGTTCTTCCTTCAGCATCTCGCGCATCTCTTCATCCGATTCGGACTCGAGCATCGAAAGGCTGTCCTCCTCCGTCTCCTTGCAGGCTTTGTATTCCTTATATGCATCAACGATCGGCTGCAGGCTCCCCTGTTCCTTCATCAGCTTCTGAAAACGTGCCTGATCGGCGATCACGGAGGGATCGTTCAGAAGGCTCAGGATCTCTTCAAACCGCATCAGCAGATTTTCCAGTTTGTCAAACATTGCATTCTCCTTTAGCTTGCATAAACACAGGGCAGTTTTGTGTCCGGAAACCCGGGTCATTCAGCCGGCGAGATACGGGCACGGACCACCCGGTCCAGCCCGGCCAGATCCTGCACGGTCTTTATTTCGTCAAAACCTGACACGCGGAGCATTTCCGTAACTGCGGCAGCCTGATCGGCCCCGATCTCAAGAAGCAGTACGCCATCCTGTCTCAGATGTTCGCGTGCTCCGCTTACGATGCGCCGGTAGAAATCAAGACCGTCCTCTCCGCCGTCCAGGGCTATGTGAGGATCGTGCAGTCTTACTTCTTCCGACAGTGTCGGGATGACAGACGCCGGTATATAGGGGGGATTGGAAACGATCATGTCAAAGGGCGGCATCTGGGCGGCCGCTTCGTAAAGATCTCCCTGAAGGAACAGCACGTCCGCTTCCAGGCGCTTCGCATTGCCGGCGGCAACTTCCAGCGCGTCCGCGGACAGGTCAGCTGCAGCGAAACAGGCCTGCTGCGCCATGGCATTCCGGCCGTATTTCTGTACATACAGCTTTTCAAGACTGACTGCGATGCAGCCGGACCCGGTACACAGGTCGAGCACCCGGATTCCCGGTTTCAGAAAGCAGGAAGCTTCCTGGACCAGCACTTCCGTGTCCCATCTGGGGATCAGGACTCTCTCGTCCACCTGGAAGGTGAAACCCATGAAATCCTGCCGGCCGGTTATGTGCTGAAGCGGGATATGTTCCGCTCTGCGGGCCAGTGCCTGACGGTACGTTTCTTCTTCCATGGCCGGAAGAGGATCTCCCCCGCGAAGCAGATATTCCGTCCTTGTCCAGTTCATCACGTATGAGAGCAGCAGCCATGCATCTGCCGCCGCATCCTCGATTCCGGCGTTTTTCAGAACGCTTTCTCCCTGTCTGACTGCCTGCTGTGCTGTCATCCGCTTTACCTCAAATGAACGACTGTCTGTTCTCTGTTTTCAAAACAGAGCCTGTCAGTTCTTTTATTTATTATATAACTGTGCTGATCTCTTTATA
>CACZSG010000173.1 GCA_902783665.1 uncultured Lachnospiraceae bacterium
ATGGAGGAATGACAGATGGGCGGATCGATATACGGAAGGCTTTTCAGGGTCTCGACATGGGGAGAGTCCCATGGCCCCGCAGTCGGGGTGACCGTGGATGGCTGCCCGGCAGGCCTTGTGCTGACCACAGAAATGATCCAGAAGGATCTTGACCGCCGAAGGCCCGGCCAGAGCCGTTTTACCACGGCCAGGCAGGAAGCGGACGAGGTGGAGATCCTTTCCGGTGTTTTTGAGGGAAAGACCACGGGGACGCCCATTTCCATGATCGTCAGGAACAAGGACCAGAGATCCAGGGACTACGGAAACCTTGCCGTTTTATACAGACCCGGCCATGCGGACCTGGGTTTTGACAGCAAGTACGGCTTCCGGGATTACCGGGGCGGCGGACGATCCTCCGCAAGGGAAACGATCGCACGCGTCGCTGCCGGGGCTGTGGCAAGGGCAGTGCTGGACCAGGCCGGCGTCAGGATCGGAGCCTTCACGTCTGCCATCGGGCCCGTGACAGCCGATGAAAACATGACGGATTATTGTGCCGCACAGGAAAGTCCTCTTCGCATGGCAGATCCGAAGGCAGAAGAGGAAGCCGCCGCTTACCTTGAAAAATGCATCCGTGAACAGGATTCCTGCGGGGGCCAGGTGACCTGTCTGATCGACGGGGTTCCGGCAGGTGTCGGTGAACCGGTGTTTGACAAGCTGGATGCCGCCCTGGCCCAGGCCATGATGTCCATCGGCGCCGTAAAAGCCGTGGAAGTGGGAGACGGTGTGTCGGCCAGCCGCTCGCGCGGGTCTTTGAACAATGATATTTACGCTGAGAATATGGACGGAGTTCCCGTAAAGTGTACCAATCACAGCGGCGGGATCCTTGGAGGCATTTCCGATGGAAGCCGGATCAGGCTCAGGGTCTCTTTTAAGCCCACGCCTTCCATAGCGGCGGAACAGCCCATGCTGGGGAGAGACGGAAAGATTCATCGCGAATCCATAAAAGGAAGGCACGACCCCTGCGTAGTACCGAGGGCGGTCGCAGTGGTGGAGGCCATGGCTGCCGTCACATGCGCGGACCTTCTTCTTTGCAATATGAGTTCCCGGATAGAATACGTCCGCAGGATCTACAACAACAGTGAGGAAACAATATGAACTCTTTCTTTAACAAACTGGAACGCAGATTCGGCAGATATGCCATTCACAATCTTCCGACCATCATGATTGCTCTTTATGCGGCGGGTTATCTGCTGCTTCTGATCATGCCGGATGTACTGAATATCTGCACCCTGGAACCGTATTATATTCTGCGCGGGCAGGTTTGGCGGATCATCACCTGGGTGCTGGTGCCGCCTTCCGGTTTCGGCATCTTCACCCTGATCATGCTGTATTTCTATTTTTCCATCGGGAGAAATCTGGAGATGACCTGGGGCGCGTTCCGCTATAACCTGTATATTTTCTCAGGGCTCATCTTCACGCTGGCAGGTGCGTTTCTTCTCTATTTCCTGATGGGAGGAAACGTGATCGGTCTGGGGTATTTCTTCAGCACCTATTATATCAACATGTCCATTTTCCTGGCTTTCACGCTGACATACCCGGAGATGCAGGTGCTGCTTTACTTTTTCATCCCGCTGAAGGTGAAGTACCTTGGATACATCTACGGTGCTATTCTGATCTACGACTGCATCAGGGGCGGGTGGCCCACAAGGGTAGCCATCATTGCGTCTCTGATGAATTTCATCATTTTCATGCTGTCTTCCGGCAGGCTTCGCAGATTCTCGCCGAAGGAGATCCGCCGCAGAACGGATTTTGCCAGAAAAAGCAGACCGGTTCCCCCGGCCGGAACAAAAAGACCTGATTCCATCCACAGATGTACCGTGTGCGGAAGAACAGAGAAAGACCATCCCGGACTGGAGTTCAGATACTGCTCCAAATGCTCCGGCTATCATGAATACTGTTACGACCATCTTTTTACGCATGAACATATACACTGAATCTAAGCTGGTGGTGTTTTTATGAAAAACGAATATTCGAATCACGAGTCTTCGGAAAATCAAACATCAAAAAACGAATCCATGAAAAACAGATCTTCGGGAAAGAAATCCATGCAAAACCGATCCCTGAAAAAAGGATGTCCGAGGTACCATGTTTTCCAGGGAAATGAAAAAACGCCGGAGAAACGGCGTTTTTTAACGTACATTCCAGGGATTGTCCTGTTTCTTGTCTTCCTGGTACTCACTGTTCTTGCATACGTTCAGGATGAGAGGAACAATCTGTTTCTGCTGACCGGCCTCATGGCAGGCGCGGCAGCCGGTCTTCTGGCAGTCTTTCCTTTCAGGGTCCGCCGCTTCGCAGCCGTTCTTGCAGGCCTGATCATTCCGGTGCTGGTGTTCTGCGCTGTAGAGACATACACGCATGCACCTTACATTCATACACCGGACAGTTTTTCGCCAAGAATGTTCGGCCTGAATACGGCCTTTTTCCTGATCCTGGATCTTCTGCTGACCTTTGTGCTCGGAAGCATGCAGGCAGGATATACGGCAGGAACCGCTGCCGTGATGGTCTTCGGACTTGGAAACGCTTTTGTCGTGCGTTTCCGGGGCCATCCCATTGTTCCCTGGGATCTGCTTTCGCTGAATACGGCTGCCAGTGTGGCAGGAAACTATACCTTTGAACTTACCTGGCGCCTGGTCTTTGTCACCATGATCTTTGCCGGGATCCTGATCCTCTGCGTGAAAATGGATCTGAAGGTCAGAAAGCCCGCCATCAGGATTCCAGCCGCAGCTGCGGCCGCAGTCGCGGCTTTCCTGTATGTGAGCCAGCTGCAGCTTCCGGAGGTTCAGTCCTGGTTCGGAATGGATACGACGCTGTTTACCCTGAATGTCCTTTACAGGAACAATGGTCTTGCGGCCGGTTTTATCGGGAATCTCCGTTTTCTTCATATCCAGGAACCCGATGGATATTCCGTGGAAAAACTGGAAGAGCTTCTGCAGGAGAGGACGTCCGGGGAGACTCAGACAGAAAGCACCGGGGAAAACTCTACAAAAGCTGAAAACGGAGGAACTGCTTCTGATGGTAAAGAACCGAAAGAGAATCCGAATGTCATCGTGATCCTGAACGAAGCTTTCTCGGATCTGTCTGTTTACGGTTCTTTCAATACCAGCCAGGAAGTGATGCCGTTCTTTAACAGCCTGCAGGACGAAGCAGTGGGAGGATATGTTTCTGTTTCCGTGAAAGGCGGAAATACGGCAAACTCCGAATTCGAACTTCTGACAGGAGATACCATGGCCTTCCTTCCCGCGGGCAGCGTTGCCTACCAGCAGTATGTGAATGCCGTGACGCCGTCTCTTGCTTCAGAACTGAAAAGTCTGGGTTACCATACGGCAGCCGTGCACCCCTACAGAAGAAGCGGCTGGGACAGGGAGAAGGTCTACGAATACTTTGGGTTTGATGAATTCATCGACCAGACTTCCTTTGTCAATCCGGTCAAATACAGGGACTATATCAGCGACTGGTCTGCCTTTGAAAAACTGATCGAACTTTATGAAGAGAAGGATCCGGACGAAAAGCTGTTTGCCTTTGAAGTGACCATGCAGAACCACGGCGGTTACAGCCGGAATAACCCGGGTTTTGATATCTATCTGAAGCTGCCTGATATTCAGGACAAGACCACCAGTGTCATGGCGACCGAGAAATATCTGACCCTGATGAACCTGTCGGATCAGGCTCTGGAAATGCTTGTCAGTTATTTCAGGGAACAGGAGGAGCCCACCATTATCCTGATGCTCGGGGATCACCAGCCTTCGGACTATATTACGAATGTCGTGCGCAGAATCACCGGAAATGCCGAGGACGAGAGCATGGAGGATATGCAGACCGGATATCAGGTCCCCTTTGTTCTGTGGAGCAATTACGGACTGGAGCATAAGTATTATGAAAAGATCAGCGTGAACTATCTGCAGAGCCTGCTGCTGGAAAACGCGGGTCTGCCGCTTCCTGCCTATCAGTCCTTCCTGAAGGATCTGTATGCCGAATATCCCGTGATCAACGCCAACTGTATCATGGACAAGGAAGGGAACTATATGGAGACCGGCGGAACATATCCGGAGGACATTGTCACTTACGAGATGCTGCAGTACAACCATCTGCTGGACGCGAAAAACCGGGCAGAGGGATGGTTCAACATAAATATGCGTTGATATGTATTTATATGTTGACAGATGACCTGAAATCTGTTTTAGTATTTTGCAGATATTCAGGAAGGGATGAAAATGTACATGAAAAGACCATTTGTTACGAAAGAACAGCTGACAGAGATCATCAGCAGATACCCGACTCCTTTTCACCTGTACGATGAAGCCGGGATCCGCAGAAACGCGAAAGAGTTATACGACGCATTCTCCTGGAACCCGGGATTCAAAGAATACTTTGCAGTAAAGGCAACCCCGAATCCCTATCTTCTGGATGTCCTGAAGGACTGCGGATGCGGATGTGACTGTTCCTCCATGACAGAACTCATGCTCTCGGAGGCAGTTGGAGTTACAGGACAGGGCATTATGTTCTCCTCCAACGATACGCCCCAGGAGGAGTTTGTGAAAGCCAATGAACTGGGGGCGATCATCAATCTGGATGATATTACCCATATTGAAAAGCTGGAACAGGCGATCGGGACTTTTCCGAAGACCATGAGCTGCCGTTTTAATCCGGGCGGAGTATTCACCATTTCCAACAATATCATGGATAATCCCGGGGATGCCAAATACGGCATGACCGCCGCTCAGATCGAGGAAGCCTTCCGCATCCTGAAGAGCAAAGGAGTGGAAGAGTTCGGTATTCATGCCTTCCTTGTAAGCAATACCGTGACGAATGATTACTATCCGATGCTTGCGAAGGTGCTGTTCGAACTGGCAGTTCACCTGAAGGAGACGACAGGCGCGCACATCACCTTCATCAACCTGTCAGGCGGCATCGGGATCCCCTATCGTCCGGATGAAGAGCCGAATGATATAAAGAAGATCGGTGAAGGCGTGCACAGAGTCTATGATGAAGTGCTGGTTCCGGCCGGCATGGGAGACGTTTCCATCTATACGGAACTTGGCCGTTATATGCTTGCACCTTACGGGCATCTTGTCACCACTGTGATCAACGAGAAACATACCTACAAGGAATACGTCGGCGTGGACGCCTGCGCGGTCAACCTGATGAGACCTGCGATGTACGGAGCCTATCATCATATCACGGTTGCCGGAAAAGAAGACGCTCCCTGCGATCACATGTACGATGTGACCGGCTCCCTGTGTGAGAATAATGACAAATTTGCCATCGACCGGATGCTTCCTGAAATAGAAATGGGAGACATTCTGGTGATCCACGATACAGGGGCGCACGGTTTTTCCATGGGATACAATTACAACGGAAAACTGAGAAGCGCGGAACTTCTTCTTAAAGAAGATGGAACGGTTTCACTGATCCGCCGGGCGGAGACCCCGAAAGACTATTTTGCGACCTTTGACTTCAGCAGCTATTCCAAAAAGCTCGGGCTGGCATAATGCAGATAAGACCTGGTTCCGTCAGGGCATGACGGAGGCGGGTCTTTTTCATTGTCCGCCAAAAGCTGACAGGATTCATTCAGAACAGATTTGTCATGTCTGAGGCATATTTCTTTAAAACAGATATTTATTTATTCCAGACAGGAGGCAGCAAAATATGGATCAGAACAGGCCCGTCGGGGAGCCTTCCCACATCCTTGTGCGGGGAGCAAAAGTACATAACCTGAAAAACATAGATGCCGATATTCCGCTTCACAAGATCGTCGGGATTGCCGGGGTCTCCGGATCGGGCAAATCTTCTCTGGCCCTCGGGATCCTGTACGCGGAAGGGTCCAGGCGCTATCTGGAATCTCTGTCGACCTATACAAGACGCAGGATGACTCAGGCAGAGAAGGCACAGGTGGATGAGGTGCTGTATGTACCGGCAGCCCTTGCGCTGCGGCAGAGGCCCGGAGTACCGGGAATCAGAAGTACGTTCGGAACAGGCACTGAACTGCTGAATCATCTGAGGCTCATGTATTCCCGCCTGGCGGAACACAGATGTCCAAACGGACATTATGTGAAGCCGTCGCTGAATATAGCGGCAGACCTGCCGCTCATCTGTCCGGTCTGCGGTGAAGAGTTTTACGCGCCCGGAGCGGAGGAACTCGCGTTCAACAGCCAGGGAGCCTGTCCCAGATGTGACGGGACAGGCGTGGTGCGGATCGTGGATGAGTCGACCCTTGTCCCGGACGAGAATCTGACCATCGATGAAGGAGCCGTCGCTCCCTGGCAGACCCTGATGTGGTCACTGATGAAAGACATTGCCCGGGAGATGGGTGTCAGGACGGATGTTCCTTTCAAGGACCTGACAGAAAAAGAGCGTGACATTGTTTTTCACGGTCCGGCTGTCAAAAAAAATATCATTTACCAGAACAAGACCAGCGGGGCTGCCGGAGACATGGACTTCACCTATTTCAACGCTACCTACACCGTTGAAAATGCTCTTTCCAAAGTGAAAGACGAGAAGGGCATGAAACGGGTGGAGAAGTTCCTTCGGCAGGACATCTGTCCGGACTGCGGCGGTACCAGGCTATCCAAAGCCGCTGCTGCGCCTCGGCTGCGGGGGATTTCTCTTGCTGACGCCTGCAAAATGACCCTGTCGGATCTGATCCGCTGGGTGCAGGGCGTTCCGGATTCTCTTCCTAAGGAGATGCGCCCGATGGCTGAAAGTATCTGCAGCTCTTTCCTGCGGGCAGCGGAAAGGCTGATGGAGCTTGGCCTTTCCTATCTGACCCTGGACCGTGCGGCTTCCACACTGTCCACCGGCGAGCGGCAGCGGATGCAGCTGGCCAGGGCGGTACGCAACCGCACGACAGGCGTTCTGTATGTGCTTGACGAGCCTTCCATCGGTCTGCATCCCTCTAATATAGAAGGGCTGAAAGGCGTCATGGAGGATCTGCTTGCCGATGGGAACACGGTGATCCTGGTAGATCATGACACGAATATACTGAAATCTTCCGATTATCTGCTGGAGCTGGGCCCGGGTGCAGGTGCCGAGGGCGGAACCATCATTGCAAGGGGAACGCCAAAGGAACTTGCCGCCGATCCTTCCTCCAGGATCGGACAGTTTCTTTCAGGGGAGAAAGTGCTGGATACCGGAATCCATGCCTCAGCTGACGAACTGTTCAAAGAAGGGGTGATCCATCTTTCCACAGACAGGATCCATACCGTAAAGCCGCTGTCGGCAGATTTCCCGAAAGGAAGGCTGACCGCTGTTACCGGTGTATCCGGGTCCGGAAAGACCACACTGATCCTGGAGAGCCTGATTCCCGCGCTGGAAGCCGCAGTTTCTGATACGGCGATGCCGGAGCATGTGAAAGAAGTCAGGGCGGAAGGGATCCGCCATGTTAAGCTGATCGACGCTGCTCCCATCGGGATCAATGTCCGTTCTACGGTCGCCACCTACGCGGATGTCCACGATGAATTAAGAAAGATCTATGCGAAGATTCCCGAGGCAAAGGAAAAAGGCCTGAAGGCAGGCGATTTTTCCTACAACACAGGAAAACTGAGATGCCCGGTCTGCGACGGGACCGGCACCATCAGTCTGGATGTACAGTTCCTTCCGGATGTCGATATTCCCTGTCCTTCCTGCGGCGGATCACGATATGCGAAGGAAGCCGGCATGATCCGCCGGGTCGGTAAACACAGCAAAACGGCTGTATCCCTGCCGGAACTGATGGATATGAGTATTGACGAGGCACTGGAGGCATGCCGAGACCTGCCCTCCGTCACCCGGAAACTTCAGGTCCTGCACGACCTGGGACTGGGTTATCTGACACTCGGGGAACAGACACCAAGTCTTTCAGGCGGTGAGGCGCAGCGGCTGAAGCTTGCCAGCGAAATGGGGAAAGTCCTGACAGATTCCGTTTTTGTCTTTGATGAGCCGACCATCGGACTGCACCCGCTGGATGTTGAAACTCTGCTGAAGGTCTTTCTCCGGCTGATCGGCCAGGGGGCAACCGTCATCGTGATCGAGCACGACCTGGATGTCATCCGGAACGCGGACTATGTGATCGATCTGGGGCCCGGAGGAGGAGACGAAGGCGGAAGGATCGTCGCATCGGGAACCCCTGCTCAGATTGCTGACAATCCGGAAAGCATGACAGGAAAATATCTGAAAACCGGTTTTCCCAGGGCTGATTGACAGCGCAATACGCCAACAGATGTCAGCTCCCTGGTTCTGATTATTTTCAGGTTTTCCGCACAGAAATACCTTTTTTCAGGTCGCCTCCATGGCGACCTGTTTTTCTTTTCTCTCTGATAAGATGGGGTCATCTAAAGAAAACAGCATCTTAGGAAAACAACATCTAAAGAAAACAACATCTAAAGAAAACAACATATCAGGGAGGTAATAAAAATGAGAAAAGGATTAACAGAACTTGTCATGATCCTGGACCGCAGCGGTTCCATGAGAGGCCTGGAGGCAGACACGATCGGAGGTTTCAACAGCATGATCGAAAAACAGAAAAAAGAGGAAGGGGAGGCTTACGTATCCGTTATTCTGTTTGACGACCTGTCTGAAGTGATCTATGACCGTAAGCCGGTCGGCCAGGTGGAACCCATGACGGACAGGCAGTATTATGTGCGCGGATGCACCGCTTTGCTGGATGCTGTCGGCGGAGCCATCAGACATATCGGAAATATTCATAAATACGCTCGCCCGGAAGATGTTCCTGAAAAGACGATCTTCATCATTACCACGGACGGGATGGAGAATGCCAGCCGACGGTACACCTATGAAAAGGTGAAAAAAATGATTGAGAAAAAGAAGGAAAAACACGGGTGGGAGTTCCTTTTCCTCGGTGCGAACATCGATGCCGTGAAGGAAGCCGGACGATTCGGGATCAGTGCCAGCCGGGCAGTCCGCTATAAAAACGACAGGTTCGGAACGCAGCTGAATTACAAAGTGATGGCTGATGTGGTGGGAAGCGCCAGGAGAGCATCCTCTGCCGATGAGATGAAGAGAATGTTTGACAGGGATGAGATGCTCGCACCCATACGCGCTGACTACGAAGAACGGCATCAGAAGAAGTGAACTGTAAAACCGAACAAGTATGAAGAAAAGAAAAGGACGGAACCCTGCGGCAGATACGCCGGAAGGTGCCGTCTTTTTTGGGGATTTGAAAAAAATACGAGTTACATGATTGAAGAAGATGAAAATGTAAATCAGAGTTATAAAGTCAAAATAGTGAAAAATATTGGACAAATTATCTGCAGACAGATCGGGTGACATGAGATATAATCAAATTATCTTTTTTGTCCTTTATGACATATGACTGATCGCAGGACATTCTGTTTGACATTCGGAGGAACGCATCTTGGACCCAAAACCATCTCATCTGCAGGAAAAGCGAAAACAGGGAACGAACTCTTTTCCATGCACCATGTACAAAGCCGACTGGTATCATTATCCCGAACCACAATATTTCGAAGTAAAACCGCACTGGCATGACGCTTTTGAGATCATCCATTTCGGAAAGGGGACTTTTCAGGTAAGCGTCAATCTGCAGCAGTTTGAGGTAAAGGAGGAAACTTTCTTTTTTCTTGAAGGAGGAGAGATTCATTCCATTCTGAGCCATAACTGCTATGAAGAACAGGCAATCCTTTTCGAAAGATCGATCCTGTCCATGACCGGTCTCGGGACTGCCCAGAAGGATCTGCTCGACCCGCTGACCAGCGGTCAGCTTTCGATTCCGCTTTGTATAAAAAACGGAGATCCGGGTTTTCAGGAAGTCAGGAATATTTTCAGAGATATGCAGATGGTCTTTGAAGCAAACGGACAGATGGAACTTGACCAGTATCTGCTTTATCATTCCCCTTTTCAGCTGCATGTTACCGCAGACCTTCTCAGGCTTGTAGCTTCTCTGGCTGAAAACAACATTCTTGTGATGAAAGAAAACAGGCAGGAAGAGCCAAGAATTGAGGCATTGAAGAAGGTGATCGTATACATCCGGGAAAATTATGCCTCCCATATCTATATCCGTGAGCTTGCTGACATCATGAATATGAACGAACAGTATTTCTGCAGGCTGTTTAAGAAGACGCTGGGCAAGACGCCGGTCGAATATATGAACGAGATTCGGATCAGACAGGCAGTCAGACTGCTGGAGACTTCCTCGCTTTCCGTGGTGGACATTGCCAATGATTGCGGGTTCGGAACAGTGGGCCATATTATCAGTGTCTTCAGGAAAAATACAGGCTTTACTCCTCTTGCATACCGGAAAATGCACCTGGAGGCAGGCTGAAAAGAATCATGTCCGGAAGCGTAGGAACAGCCAGGCTTACAGGGATGATCTTCTTGCCATCTCTATCCGGATATGAGAAAATATAATACAGGAAATTCATCAAAATTATCCATACAAGGAGGGTTTCAACATGCAGATGCATCAGCTTGACAAGCGTATCCGCAAAATGCTGGAAACACTGCAGGAGTTCACTGTGATCCAGTCTGTCCCCGTTAAGGCGATCCAAACTTCCGTACATGGGACGGAAGAATGGAACGATTTTACCAACGGGTCTTCCTGGGGAACATCGGAAGAGGAGTGGATCGATTTCAGATTCCGTGCAGTTGTGCCGGAAACATTCAGGGACAGAACAGTCCTGTCCATCCTTACCGGCCGCGAGAAAGAATGGGAAGCTGTCAACCCGCAGATCGTCGTCTGGGTTGACGGAAAGATCGAACAGGCTTTTGACACAAAACATCACGACCTGGTGCTGTCCGATACAGCAGAGGCCGGACATTCCTACGAAATTCTTTTCGAAGGATATGTTCCGAAACTCCGCGGTTTTGAAGCACCGGCCAGGCTTCTGGTGGAGCTGAAGGATATCAATGCCGAAGCAGAGGCCCTGGTCTATGATATCAAGGTGCCGTGGGAAGCAGCCTGCCTGTGCCCGGAAGGGGACAGAGACCGTGAATGCACACTGCAGATCCTCTCGGACGCGCTTGATCTGCTGGACCTGAGAAATCCCCAGAGTGATGCTTTCAACGAATCCGTAAAGGCAGCCCGGGCATTTCTGCAGAAAGAGTATTATGAGAAGCGGAAGGATATGGACGTGACGGCTGTGGCTGACTGTATCGGCCACACGCACATCGACTGTGCATGGCTCTGGGATCTGTACCAGACCCGTCATAAAGCAGTACGGTCCTTTGCCACCATGCTGAAACTGATGGAGAGATATCCGGAGTTCCGCTTTATGAGCAGCCAGCCGCTGCTTTACAAATATGTCAAGGAAGATCAGCCGGAACTGTATGAAAGAATCAAGGAAGCCGTCAGAAACGGACAGTGGCAGCCGGAAGGCTGCATGTGGGTCGAGGCGGACTGCAATCTTTCCTCCGGTGAGTCCCTGGTACGTCAGTTCCTGCACGGACAGGAATTCTTCAAGAAGGAATTCGGACAGAGAACACGTATCCTGTGGCTTCCGGATGTGTTCGGTTATTCAGCTGCCCTGCCGCAGATCCTCAAAAAGTCCGGTATTGACTATTTCATGACCTCCAAGCTGAGCTGGAGCGAATTTAACCTTTCTCCCTATGACACCTTCCAGTGGAAAGGCATTGACGGAACGGAAGTGCTGACTCATTTCACACCGTCCAGAGATGCTTCCTCAGAGTATGAATCCCACGGAGATCTGGCGTATTTCACCACTTACAATGCCATGCTGACGCCTACTCAGATGAAGGGCGGCTGGCAGAGATTCCAGCAGAAAGCGCTGGACAATCACTTTATCGTTTCCTACGGATTCGGAGACGGCGGCGGCGGATCCACCGACTGGATGATCGAGAATGCCCGCAGAATGTCCGTTCCGCTTCCCGGAACTCCCGTTGTGCGCCAGTGCATGCCCAGGACCTTCTTTGAAGAGCTGGAGGAACGTGTCAAGGATAATCCGCGCCTTCCGAAGTGGAGCGGCGAACTTTATCTTGAATACCACCGCGGGACCTATACGGCCATGGCCCGCAACAAACGGTTCAACCGGAAGATGGAGCTGGCGCTCCGCGATGCCGAGTTCCTGTGCACCTATGCGAAACAGGTCTGCGGGCTGGATTATCCGGCAGGCGAACTGCACGACCTCTGGGAGACAGTCCTGACGCTCCAGTTCCACGATATTCTTCCCGGCTCCTCCATCAAGAAGGTGTATGACGATGCCCTTGAGATGTACACCGATGCCATGGAAAAAGTAAACGCCATCAAGGAGAAAGCCTTGAAGGCACTGGCCGGAAAGCTGAATGGAGATGTGGTTGCGTTCAACTCTCTTTCCGAGGAACGTGATGATGTGATCTGGTTCGATGCCCCGGCAGATGTGACCGGCATCATGGATGCGGAAGGAAACATGGCTCCTGTACAGTTTGTGGAAGGAAAAGCCTGCGCCTATGTCAGAAACATTCCTGCCATGTCCGCAAAGGCCTTCAGCTTTATGAAGGGAGAAAAAGCAGCGGCAGGCATGAAGGTGGATGCATCCGGATTCGAAACCCCGTTCTATTGCGGAACCTTTGACGACGCCATGCGCATCACTTCTCTTGTGGACAGAAGAAACGGCAGAGAGCTCTGCAAGGCCGGAGAGTCTCTGAACCGGATCGTCTGCTACGAAAACAGACCGCATAATTACGATGCCTGGGACATCAATATCTACTACGATCTGAAGAGCTGGGAAGTAACGGATGTGACCGGAGTCGAAGTGATCTCCGAAGGACCGGTCCTCACAAAGCTGCGCGTCAGCTACAGTTTCAACAAATCCGTCATCTGCCAGGATCTTGTGTTCTACCATGATCTGCCCCGTGTGGACTTTGAGACCACTGTCGACTGGAAAGAGCAGCATTACATGCTGAAGACTCATTTCCCGGTAGACATTTTCTATAATGATGCCGCTTATGACATCCAGTACGGTAATGTACGCCGCGCAACGCACAAGAACACAAGCTGGGATGTCGCCCGCTTCGAAGTCTGCGCCCACAAATGGGCTGATGTTTCCGAGGCGGATTACGGTTTCAGCCTGATGAACGACTGCAAGTACGGATATTCCGTGGATGAGAACAGCATTGCGCTGACGATGCTGAAATCCTCCACCTATCCGAATCCGGAAGCGGACCAGGAGATTCATCATTTTACCTACTCCATCATGCCGCACCAGGGAGACTGGCGTGAAGCAGGAACACCTTCCGAGGCGTACCACCTGAATATTCCGGTCATGACCGTTAAAGGAACAGGAAAGGATTCCGTTCTTCCTTCCTTCGCGAAAACAGACCGCAAAAATGTCATGATCGAAGTGGTGAAGCAGCAGCTGGACGGTGAAGATACCATCATCCGTATGTACGAGTGCTACGGAGCCCGCACGAAAGCTTCCCTGACACTTGGCTGCATTCCGTCTTCCGTAAAAGTCGTCAACATGCTGGAGGATGAGATCGGTGATGCCTGCTGGAACGGAAATCAGGTATCCGTCAGCCTGAAACCGTATGAGATCCTTACGCTGAAGGTGAAAATATGAAAACAATAAAAGATCATTATCCGGCCATCGACAAACTGATCGACAGGGTGTACAGCGCCCTGCCGGATCAGGACCGGCGCCTGGCCGATATATTTAAGAACTGTATTTCAGATACGCTGCAGCGTACCATCGAATTTCTTGATGACGATTCTGTCTTTATGCTGACCGGAGATATTCCTGCCATGTGGCTGAGAGATTCCGCGTGTCAGCTGATGCCTTTCCTGCATGTGGCGGGGGAGGAGCCCGAGATCCGTGATATTTTTCTTGGCCTTATCCGCCGCCAGTGTGCCTCCATCCTGATCGATCCGTACGCCAATGCCTTCAATAAGGAGGCAAATGGGGCCGGATGGCAGATGGACAAGACCAGAATGCTTCCGGAGATCTGGGAAAGAAAGTACGAAATAGATTCCCTCTGTCATCCCATCCGTCTTTCCTGGACCCTTTGGAAGGAGACAGGAGAGACAAGACAGTTTACCCAGGAGTGGAAAGAAGCAGCCGTTCAGATCATTGAAGTCTTTACAACCGAACAGGACCATGAGAACAGATCTGATTATATTTTCGAAAGGACAGACTGTCCTCCCTCCGATACACTTCCACGGAACGGACACGGAACACCGGTGAAAAGCAATATCGGGCTGATCTGGTCCGGCTTCAGGCCCAGTGATGACGCCTGTGTCTACGGATATCTGATTCCGTCCAACATGTTCGCGGTTGTGATCCTGGAGCATATCGCGGAGATCACAAGGGATATATATCATGATATTTCCCTCTCCATGAAAGCCGCAGAGCTGGCGGCAGAAGTGGAAAAAGGCATTCATGCCTACGGACTCGCAAAGGAAGAAGAGCCTTACTACCTGTATGAAGTAGATGGCTTCGGAAACTCTCTGTTCATGGACGACTCCAACATCCCCAGCCTGCTGGCCATGCCCGTGTTCGGCTGGTGCCAGCCTTCGGATCCGCTTTTCATGAATACCAGAAAGAGGATCCTGAGTGCCCGGAACCCGTATTATTATGAGGGGAAATGCCTGACCGGCGTGGGAAGCCCGCATACTCCGGCGGACTATGTCTGGGATATCGCCCTTGCCGTTCAGGGACTTACCACAGATGATACAGAAGAAAAATACAAATGCCTTCGAATGATGGCGGACAATGATGCCGGCACAGGATTTATGCATGAGGGCATTCACAAAGACGATCCTACAAAATACACGCGTCCGTGGTTTTCCTGGGCAAACTCCATGTACTGTGAGCTGATGCTTGATTATTGCGGACTTGCAAAAAAATATCCATGCAAAAGGAGGTAATACGCAGATGAGCAACGGTCAGAAAAGAACCTGGTGGAAAGAGGCAGTGATCTATCAGATCTACCCCAGAAGCTTTGCAGACAGCAATGGAGACGGAATCGGAGACCTGGGTGGTATCATAGAACATCTCCCTTATCTTCAGGAACTCGGAGTGGATGTCATCTGGCTTTCACCGGTCTACAAATCCCCTAACGACGACAATGGATATGATATTTCCGACTATCAGGACATTATGACGGAATTCGGCACGATGGAAGACTTTGACCGCATGCTTGCCGATGCCCACAGCAGAGGGATCAAGATCGTCATGGACCTAGTGGTGAACCACACGTCGGATGAACATGCCTGGTTTGTTGAAAGCCGTAAATCCAAAGACAATCCCTACAGGGATTACTATATCTGGAAAGACGCGAAGGACGGAAAAGAGCCGAACAACTGGCAGTCCTGCTTCAGCGGCTCCGCATGGCAGTGGGATGAAGCGACGGGAATGTATTATCTGCACTGCTTCTCAAAAAAACAGCCGGATCTGAACTGGGAAAACCCGAAGGTACGGGATGCCGTGTTCGACATGATGACCTGGTGGTGCGAAAAGGGCATCGACGGGTTCCGCATGGACGTCATCAGCATGATCTCAAAAGATCCCGCGTATCCGGACGGCGAAGTGAAAGACGGCATCTACGGAGACATGTCCCCCTATGTGTGCAACGGTCCTCACGTGCATGAATATCTTCAGGAGATGAACCGCAGAGTCCTTTCCAGATACGATCTGCTGACCGTAGGAGAGGCAGCCGGCGTGACCATTGACGAGGCGAAGAAATATGCTTCCCTGGACGGAAAAGAACTTGGAATGGTGTTCCAGTTCGAGCATACGGACTGCATCTCCCAGGGAGAAGCAGTGGTAGGCAAATGGAATCATGCAAAGCCGAAAATGCCGGCTGTACGCGAGATCCTGAACAAATGGCAGCTGGAACTGGAAGGAAAGGCATGGAACAGCCTGTACTGGGACAACCATGACCAGCCCAGGGCGGTCTCACGTTTCGGAAATGATGCAGCGGAATGGAGAGTCCTTTCAGCGAAAATGCTGGCCACCTGCCTTCATATGATGCAGGGAACCCCCTATATCTATCAGGGGGAGGAGATCGGCATGACGAACATGCATTTTACCGGCATTGATGACTGCCGTGACCTGGAAGAGATCAATGCGTGGAATCAGTATGTGGTGGACCATAAGATGGTCGAGCCCGAAGAGATGCTGAAATGCTTCGATGCCATCGCCAGGGACAACGCCCGCACACCGATGCAGTGGGATGACAGCAGCCAGGCAGGTTTTACCACAGGAACGCCCTGGATCGGCGTCAATCCGAATTATAAAGAGATCAATGCCAAAAACGCGCTGGCGGATCCGGATTCCGTATTCTATTACTACCAGAAGCTCATCCGGCTGCGTCATGCCAACCCCGTGATCGTATACGGTACATTCCGCCCGCTGATGATGGACAGCGAGACCATCTACGCCTATCAGCGTGAACTGGAAGGAAAAGTACTGACCGTGGCCTGTAACTGGACGGACCAGGAACAGCCCTGTGACCTGTTTGAACAGGGTGGAGAAGAACTGATCTCCAATTACAAAGAACACAAGGCTGGCGTTCTTCAGCCTTACGAAGCACGGGTTATACTGAAGTGATTAATCCCTGCCGGCAGGGCAGATGCCGGACAATCTCCCTGGGGTTTCAGGCGCCTCAGGGAGCTCAAGAAAAACTGACCTGATAATATAGCAAATGAAAGGAGCGTTACAATGGCACCGAAGTGGTTGAAAGACGCAGTATTTTATGAAATCTATCCGCAGTCCTTCAAGGATACTAACGGAGACGGTATCGGAGATTTCAACGGAATCATCGAGAAACTGGATTATATTAAATCCCTCGGGTGCAATGCCCTCTGGATCAACCCCTGCTTCGACTCCCCATTCAAGGATGCGGGATATGACGTCAGAGACTACAAAAAAGTAGCTCCCCGTTACGGGACAAACAATGACCTCTACCGTCTGTTCGGTGAAGCACATAAGAAAGGCATTCACGTACTTCTTGACCTGGTACCAGGACACACCAGCGAGGAACACGAATGGTTCCGTCAAAGCCAGAAAGCGGAAAAGAATGAATATACGAACCGTTTCATCTGGACCGATTTCTGCTTCCAGGGTGCGAAGGGCCTTCCTTACATCGGTGGAGAGAGCGAGCGCAGCGCCACTTACATCCTGAACTTCTTCAAATGCCAGCCCGCACTCAACTATGGGTTCCTGCATCCGGACGAGCCCTGGCAGCTTGGGATCGATCATCCGGACACCATCGCGACCAGAGAAGCCATGAAGGATGTCATGCGGTTCTGGCTCGACCACGGATGCGACGGATTCCGCGTGGATATGGCCGCCTCCCTCGTAAAGTTCGATGATGAGAAGAAGAGCGGAACCAGCGCCATCTGGAAGAACGTACGCGAGATGCTGGACGCTGACTATCCGGAAGCAGCCATGGTCTCCGAATGGAGCGACCCGAAGCTTGCCCTGCGCGCCGGTTATCACATGGATTTCTATCTGAATCATCCCGGCGGCGGATACAACAGCCTGATGAGGGATTACCAGCCTGCCTGGTGGGCCGGGGAAGAGGATAAGAAGGACAACAGCTATTTCAAAAAAGATGCGGACAGAGACATCAGCCGGTTCCTGGGCGAATATATGGACTGGTATGAAGATACGAAGGAAATCGGATATATCTCCATGCTGACCTGCAACCATGACACCGTACGTCCCCGCTTCAATCTTGAACCGGACGAACTGAAGCTTGCCTATGCGTTCCTGTTCACCATGCCGGGTGTCCCGTATCTGTATTACGGCGATGAGATCGGCATGAGATACCTGGATCTTCCGACCAAGGAAGGCGGCTATTTCAGAACCGGATCCCGTACACCGATGCAGTGGGATGAAAGCGCCAACCTTGGCTTCTCCGACGGATGTGCGGACAGCCTCTACCTCCCGGTGGACCCGGCCGGTGACGCTCCGACAGTAGCAGGACAGGAGAAGGATCCGTACTCTCTGCTGAATACGGTAAAAGCGCTTCTTGCGCTTCGTCATGCTCAGGAGGATCTTCAGGCGGATGCGCCTTTTGTTCCGGTCTGCACAGAAAAAGGAAAACCGTTCGTTTATCAGAGAGGAGCACTTCTGGTGGCCGTCAATCCTGCAGGGACAGATGTATGTGCGGAAGTTGACGCGGATGGAAGAGAGTGCCTCTACAAGATCGGAAAAGCTGAGGCTGCTGATGGGAAACTTGTTATGGGACCGCAGAGTTTTGTCGTGCTGAAATAATGCCGGTTCTGCAGTCTTGTTTCAAAGTCCTGCAGATTGAAGAACAGGTGTTACGGTAAAATAATAACAGTCATTACTTTTGTGATTGCGTATCAGAAATCAGATGTATGTTCGGATACCATTTTCATAAAAAGTAATGACTGTTTTTTTATTTCAGATATTGATAAAAAGAAAATCATACAAAGGACATACCATTTACTTCATCGCTGAAACTGAAATACCTAATTGCAGTATTTTTTTAAAACAGGGCAGCATTATCTAGTCACAGTTACTACTGAAATATTTCTATTTTGATATGATAGATAAGAAAAAGATGCAAAAAGTCAAAATACCTGTAGACATTTTGTCAAAAATGCACTAATATAAGAATGTCAGTTGGATAGGTGCTTTTTATCCAACAATAATATTAACAGCATATCGTTCATTTTCACGATATGCGAAAAAAAGGAGGTAGTTAGTAACATGAAGAAACTTGCACTGGCCCTCGCAGTTGCTGCTTCCCTGACACTGGGGATCGGAATGAGCGCAGCTGCTGAGGAAATGACCGATGTCGGTACTCCTCGTAAGGAAACCCTTATTATGGAGACCCAGACACCGACCGACGTTCCCGGACAGTTCAACCCGTACATGCTGGGAACACAGATGGGCTTTGGTATCCATCAGCTCATCACCGCTCATCTCTGGGAGATCGATACCGCTCTCGGCGAACAGTTCGGTGAAGTAGCAGAAGGAATGCCGGAACCGAACGAAGACTTCACAGAGTTCACCGTAAAGATCCGTGAAGGAATCAAATGGTCCGACGGCGAAGACCTGAACGCTGACGACGTCGTGTTCACAATGAACATGATCAAAGAGAACCCCGGAATCGGTTGCTCCGCTTACACGAACTCCGTTCTGGAATCTGTAGAAAAAGTTGACGATTACACCGTTATCTTCCACATGGCTGAATCCTTCCCGCGTCTTGCACTTAAGTTTGGTGTAACGATCTGGGGCTGCGACTACTACATCGTTCCGGAGCATGTATACTCCACAGTTGATGATGTAACACAGTTCGCAGACAGCGAGCCGGTTACCGCCGGTCCGTACACTGTTAAGGATTATGACCCGAACGGACAGTGGATCCTGTACGAACTTCGTGAAGACTGGACCGAATCCGCAATGGGTATTGCCGGCGCAGATCACTATGGAATCACCGCTGACATGGCTCCTGCCAAATATGTATGGTGCCGCGTACTTGGCGATGACACCACCCGTCAGATGGCTATGATCAACAACGAAGTAGACCTCCTCTGCGAAGTTACTCCGGAAATCCTTGATTATATGGTCAGCCAGAATGACAAGATCGCCTGCTGGTACAAAGGATTCCCGTATGCTACATCTGATGATCCCTGCTCCAAGGGTATCGGATTTGGTATCGGAACAGGCGCTCCGTTCGATAACCGTGACTTCCGCTGGGGTATTGCCCTTGCCATGGACTTCGACGAGATCTCCCTTTCCATCTTTGATGGTGTAGGACGTGCTTCCGTATTCCCGATCATCACTGCTACCAGCGCTGGTCAGGAACTCTACTACAAACCGCTCCTTGACTGGATCAGCACCTACGAGCTGGATCTTGGCGACGGCACAACAACGACCGTATGGGATCCGGACTATGCAAAACGTATGGCTGAGACACTTGGTGTTGAAGGAACAGAAGAAGAGCTTATCGACATGTTCGGTGTCGGCTGCTGGAAATACAATCCGGAAGCTGCTGAAAAGCTCTTCATCAAAGCTGGTCTTGAGAAGAGAGACGATGGCTGGTACTTCAACGGCGAGCCGTTCGTTCTTCACCTTACCTACCTTGCCGATACAGAAGCACAGGCTGGCCGTGGCGTAACTGCTGCATACGATCAGCTGACCAAGTTTGGTTTCAACTGCGAGATTTCTTCTGAGTCTTCCGCAACATGGGATACCATCAACGGAACTGGTGAATTCCAGCTTCGTGGTATCTGGCCGACAGGCTTCATTACCAAGGACATCTACTCTCAGATCAACGGCTGGGATGCAGACCTGATCAAACCGGTTGGAGAACTTGGTTCCGGACAGGGTACACGTTGGAACAACGCAAAAGCAACAGAGATCATCCATGAGATGGCTAAGGTTTCTCCGGACAGCGAAGAATCCTACGAGCTGGGTCTTGAGTTCCTGAAGACCGCTATCGAAGATATGCCGTTCCTGGGCTTCCACTCTGGCGTTAAGTTTGTACCGACCAACAGCACCGTATGGACCGGATATCCGACAGCGGATAACCCCTACAACGGACCGTGGTGGTGGTGGAGCTGCTTCAAGTACATCGCTCCGTATATCACACTTGCCGAGTAATCTGTACCTGACAGACAGTTAAGCCGTAAGGTATGAACCTGTACGCGCCGCCGGTCGGCGGCGCGTTTTTTTTGAGTAAGAGTGAGGAAATATGAAATCTGGCGACAGCATTTCCTGTTTCCATGACGAAGAGGTGCGACAATGAAATTTTGGAAGTACTTAGGTCTGCGCTTGCTTACCTGGGCCCTGACGATCCTGATCGGTGTTACCTTCATCTTTTTCATTCCGCGTATGTTCCCTTCCGATCCGGTTGAGAGCATGATCGGTCAGATGGTTGCACGTTCCGGGCAGATGGATCCGGCCGCAATGGACGCGCTGCGAAGTTCCCTGAGAGTTCAGTTCGGTCTGGAAGGCTCTTTGTGGAACCAGTATGTATCTTTCCTCTGGAAAGGACTGCTTCATTTTGATTTCGGGCCTTCACTGATGAGCTACCCGACTCCGGTGAATGAGATTATTGCCCGTAACCTTCCCTATACATTGGGACTTTCACTGATTACCACGGTCGTGGCCTGGATAATCGGTAACTTCATTGGCCTTCTGGCCGGTTTCCGCAAGAATAAACGTTCTTCCAAGATCCTGGAAGGTATCGCGATCTGCATTTACCCGATCCCGTACTTTATTCTTGCTCTTGTTCTGCAGATCGTTTTCGCATATGTGCTCGGATGGTTCCCGCTGCAGGCAACGATCCAGTACAACAACGGTACGGCTGCATTTGTCGGCACACTGCTCCGTTCTTCGGTTCTGCCGGCACTTTCCATTTTGCTTCTGGGTACCGGTTGGTGGATCATCTCCATGAAATCACTTTCCAGCACCACATCTGAAGAGGATTTTGTTCTGTACGCCAGATACCGCGGACTTTCCGAAGGAAAGATCGGCTACAGCTATGTATTCCGCAACTCCATTCTTACCCAGATCACGGCTCTGGCCATGAGCCTGGGCGGCGTCTTCAACGGATCCATCATGACTGAGATCATTTTCGGATATCCCGGAGTTGGTACTCTGATCCAGGGCGCCATCATGCAGTCCGACTACAATATGATCCTCGGATGTATCACCATCTCTATTGTAGCCATCGCCACCAGCACACTGATCGCGGACCTGATCTATCCGTTTATCGATCCGCGTATCCGCTACAGCTGAGAAAGGAGGAGAGACGATGAAAAAATTCTGGAAAAACGCCAGCCTTCGTCTGAAGCTTGGCCTCATTATTACCATCTTTTTCCTCATTCTGGGCTTTGTTGTTTATTTCATTCCTCATACGGACCCGTTCCCGAACAACATCCGTATGAAGAACCTGGCTCCTTCCGCGGAACATTTCTTCGGAACAACTTCACAGGGGCAGGATATCTTCTGGCTTCTGATTGAGGCAATTCATAACTCACTGACCATCGGTTTCATCGTAGCTGCCATCGGTACCGTCTTTGGTGTACTTGTCGGACTGATCTCGGGATTCGTAGGCGGCGCGCTTGACAGAATCCTGATGCTGATCACGGATACCTTCGTTGTTATCCCGTCTCTGCCGGTTCTGATCATGATGACTTCACTGATGAAGGGCAGTTCAACTGTGTTTATGCTGGCAATCGTCCTGGCGGTATTCGCATGGGCATGGCCGAGCAGACAGATCCGTTCCATGGCACTGACCATGAAGGAAAGAGATTTCATCCACACAGCCTGGTTCTCAGGAGAGGGAACCATTCAGACCGTTGTCACCGAGATTCTTCCGTTCGCGCTTACCTGGTCGCTTTCAAACTTCATGAACGCAACCCTGAGCGCCATCGCGTCCGAATCCGGACTTGCGGTTCTGGGTCTTTCTCCCGGAAACCTTGTTTCTCTGGGTAATATGATCCAGTGGGCAAGAAACTATAACGCGATCATGATGGGCCGTTGGAACTGGATCCTTCCGCCAATCATCGGAACGATTGTTCTGTTCGTCGGGCTGTTCATGCTGATCACAGGCTACAATGACTATATGTCGATGAAACGAGGTAGATAGAGATGTTAAAAATTGATCATTTGTCCGCCTCCTACAAGACGATTGACGGAGATATCCATGTTGTAAAAGATGTGGATTTCGAGATCCGTGACAACGAGATTTTCGGAATCGCCGGTGAATCAGGATGCGGCAAGTCGACCCTGTTGAAGACCCTGTACGATATTGTTGAGTTTCCGCTTCAGATCGATCAGGGCAAGGTGATCCTTTCCGGAACCAAGAACGGGAAAGAATTCTCGTTTGAATCCGGTCAGATCCGTAAGAGCTGGTGGAATCAGATCAGCTATGTTCCTCAGGCAGCACAGAGCGTACTGAACCCGATCGTGCGCCTGAAAGAACAGTTCCTGGATTCCATTCCGGCAGAAGATAAGAAGAATGAGACAGAAAAAGAGACGCTGGCCCGTGTAGCCTCCTATCTGGAGGAACTTGGACTGTCACCGGATGTACTGGAGGCTTTCCCGTTCCAGCTTTCCGGCGGTATGCGTCAGAGAGCCATCATTGCTCTGGCTACCTTCATGTCTCCGAATGTTGTTCTGGCTGACGAGCCGACCACGGCTCTGGACGTAGTTGTTCAGCGGGGCATTCTGATGATGCTTACCCGTCTGCAGCAGCAGTTCAAGAACACGCTGGTCATCGTAAGCCATGACATGGGTGTTCATTACCAGATCACGAACCGTATGGGCATCATGTACTCCGGCAGCTTTGTAGAGCTTGGACCGACCACCGATATTTTCGATGACCCGATCCATCCCTATACCAAGATGCTGATCGGCGCGCTTCCGCGTGTCGGCGACAAGAGCCAGAAGGTCGGTATTCCCGGACGTCCGCCCGCACTGAAGAATCCGCCGCCCGGATGCCGCTTTGCCGCAAGATGTCCGATGGCCACTGACAAGTGCAGACAGGATGTCCCTGTATTCAGAGAGATCAAACCGGGCCGCTATGCAGCCTGCCACTATCTGGAATCGGAGGTGAACTGACATGGCAGAAAAACTTCTTGAAGTCAAAAATGTCAGCAAGATTTTCCGGATCGGCGGCATGCTGATGGGTAAAAAACTGGTGGCAGTAGACGATGTTTCTCTGGAAATTGCCGCTGACAAGCCTGTCATCCTCTCCATCGTAGGAGAATCCGGATGCGGAAAATCCACACTGTGTAAGATGATCCTTCGTCTGCATCAGCCTGATATGGGAACCATCACCCTTCTCGGACATGATTATGCAGATAAAAAAGCATACGATCCCAAACAGTTCAAACTGGATGTTCAGCCGATCTTCCAGAACCCGTATGAGTCTTTCTCTTCCAGAAAGACTGTCGATACCTACCTTTACAATACGGCGCTCCGCCTTGGCATCTGCAAGAACAGGGCAGAAGCAGACAAGCTGATCGATGAGACGCTTCACAACGTCGGCATGTCTCTTCAGGTCGTAAAAGGAAAGTATCAGACACAGTTCTCCGGCGGTGAGCTGCAGCGTATTTCCATCGCGCGTGCTCTGCTTACAAGGCCGAAACTGATCATCGCGGATGAACCCGTAGCCGCCATCGATGCGTCCATGAAGATGAACATCGTAAACCTGTTCAAGGAACTGAAAGAGAAATATCAGGTTTCTTTCATCTACATTACACATGACCTTTCAACGGCGTACTATGTATCCGATTATATCGCCACGCTTTACCGCGGCGGCCTGATCGAATACGGACCTGCGAAAGACATCATGGACAATCCGGCACATCCGTATACGGAACTGCTGATGAACGCTGTTCCCCGTGTGGGTGACAAGTGGAAGGAAGGCATGGCTATGCCTGACATGGAAGATAAGGAATATTCACTTACCTGCTGTAAATTTGCTCCGCGCTGCCAGTATGCAACGGAAGAGTGCAGAAAAGGACGCCCGGACATGCAGGATCTGGGTGGGGAGAGAAAAGTTCTCTGCTTCCACTCCCTTGTAAAGAAAAATGCCTGATGTTCCTTGTTGACAAGCTGAATATCCGCAGTTTATGATGAACTGGCTCTGCGTTTTATTTTCTGTATGATAGGGCGCAGAGCCTTTTATTTATATAATGACATGAATGGAGATCGACTATGAAATTTACGGATGTCTGGAAAATCTGCCCGATTCCCGAAAAAAGCAATGTGATCAGCGGTGATACCTGGAGAATCACTGTTCTGACGGACCGGCTTCTGCGCCTGGAATATGATGAGACAGGCACATTCCGCGACACTGCCACAAAGACGGTCCTGAACCGTCAGTTTCCGCCCGTTTCCTATCAGGTAAGGGAAGAGCACGGAAGACTCGTTCTGGATACGGATGCGCTCCGTCTTGAATATGACAGAAAACCTTTCTCTTCTGCAGGACTATCTGCTTCCCTGAAGGGACAGCTGCTGAACCATGGAAGTGTCTGGCATTACGGGATCCCGGCACAGAACATGAAAGGAACCGCCCGGACGCTGGATAATGTGAACGGTTCCATTCCGCTGGAAGACGGTCTGATGTCGCTGGAAGGCTTTTCTGTTCTTGATGACAGCGGCAGCATGGGAATGGATGAAGAAGGAAATCTGCTCCCGCCTCAGGGAAGCGGCCAGGATCTTTATCTGTTTGCCTACGGGTGGGAATTCAAGGACGCGCTGAGAGATTTCTTCCATCTTTCCGGCAAAGCACCGGCAGTACCCAGGTATGCTCTTGGAAACTGGTGGAGCCGTTACTACTGTTATACCGAAGAAAGCTACAAAGCGCTGATGGAGAAATTTGAGTCCGAGGAGGTTCCGCTTTCCGTTGCTGTCCTTGACATGAACTGGCATATCACGGACATTGACCCGAAGTACGGAGCCGGATGGACCGGGTATACCTGGAATCCGGATATGTTCCCGGATCCCGAAGCCATGATGAAATGGCTGCATGACCGGGATCTGAAAGTAACGCTGAACGATCACCCCGCGGACGGAATCCGGGCCTGTGAGGATCTTTATCCTGCAATGGCTGAGGAAATGGGGATAGATCCGGCAACAGAGGATCCCGTGGTGTTCGATGCCGCAAGTCCGGAATTCCTGAAAGCGTATGAAAAAGTTATCCTGGATACCTTTGAAAAGACCGGTGTTGATTTCTGGTGGATCGACTGGCAGCAGATCGGCGGAAGCAGCGTGGAAGGCGTTGACCCGCTCTTCGTGCTGAACCATACCCGCTGGATGTACGCAAACCGGAAGGGAGATGTCGGAATGACATTTTCCAGGTACGGAGGTCCCGGAAGCCACCGCTACCCGGTCGGCTTTTCAGGTGACAGCTGGATCACCTGGGACAGTCTCGCTTTCCAGCCTTATTTCACAGCCACTGCAGCCAACATCGGCTACGGCTGGTGGAGTCATGACATCGGCGGCCACATGCGTGGGATCAGAGACGAAGAACTGGCAGTACGCTGGCTTCAGTTCGGTATCTTCTCCCCGATCATGCGTCTGCACTCCACCATGAGTGAATTTCTCAGCAAGGAACCGTGGAGCTACAGCCGGAATGCGTGCCATATCATGGAAGATTTCCTGCGTCTGCGCCACCGCCTTGTGCCCTGGCTTTACACACAGTCCGTAAAGGCCATGGAAGAGGGCAGTGTGATCCTTTATCCCGTATACTACGACTGGAAACTGGGATGGAAATCCTTCCAGGTGGAACGTCAGGAATATGTATTTGGCGAAGATATGCTGGTAGCCCCCATCGTGACACCCGTCAATCCTGATACGGGCCTGGGTGAAACGGTTGTATGGCTTCCGGAAGGAGAATGGGTAGACTTCTTCAACGGACGGCTCTACCAGGGCGGCCAGAGCATGAAGATCTACAGGAAGCTGGAAGAGATGCCCGTATTTGTCCGTCCGGGCGCCATCATTCCCATGGACGGCGCATCGGTTCTTGAGAATGGCTGTCCGCTGCCCAAAGAACTTCTTTTCCGGATTTTCGCAGGTACCGACGGAACATACACTCTTCTGGAAGACAACGGAACAAGACCCGGAACCGAAGGGTATCTGAAATGCGAAACGACCTGCAGTATCAATTACACAGACGGTTCCATGGAGATCATACTTGACAGGCCTGATGGCTGCACAGAACTGATCCCGGAAGGCCGTACCATCCGTCTTGAAGTGGTGGGCGTGTCCGATACAGCACCGGACGAAGCTTCCTGCAGCGTTGAAAAACAGTATGACGAAAGCAGACAGACACTTGTTCTGAATCTCAAAGTCCCGGCGGAAGAGGGCGTAGTTCTTAAATGGAACAAAGCACCCGGAAAGCCCGAGATTCCTGTTTCCAGAAAACTGTTCGACCTGATCCTTCCTGTCCGCATGAAAAATGAGGATAAGGACAAGATGCTCGATACTGCGGAAACCGTGGAAACCACGGCAGGACGCATGGCTGCCTGGATGTCGCTGGAACTTCCGGATGGTCTCGCAGGGGCACTGGCAGAGATGGAATCTGTCAGATAGACAGATTTCAAGTATTCAAAGTGATTCAGAATATTCAAAGAAATAAAAAACAGGTCCATCAAAAGCGATGGACCTGTTTTTAACTGCCGCTGGCCGGACTCGAACCGGCACGGTGTTACCCGCTTGATTTTGAGTCAAGTGCGTCTGCCAATTCCGCCACAGCGGCCTGCGGAATACCTGAGTAGAGTAACATAAAAAAGGACAAAATGCAAGAGAAGTCCGGAATCTTCTTGAAAAATAAGCCTTCGGTTGGTATCATGAATTCATTAAACCGAAAAGGAGCAAAGATCCGTATATGGGTATTGTTGTAATTGGTTCTGTTTTCGTAGATATCAAAGGTTTTCCTATTACGCAGTATATTCCCAGGGGCAGAAATGTTGGAAGGGTGGTTCAGGTACACGGGGGTGTCTGCCGCAATGTCGCGGAGGATATCGCCAATGTTGAACTGCGTCCTACTTTTGTCAGCGTTGTGGATGAAAGCGGTATCGGAGCCGATGTGATCGCCAAGCTGAACCGGCACAAAGTGAATACCTCCTATATCAGAAAAGCGGAAGACGGTCTGGGAACATGGCTGGCTGTTTTCGACAATTCAGGTGATGTTGCCGCTGCCATCTCAAAACGTCCGGATTTAAGTGCCATAGGGGATATTATGAAGGAACAGGGAGATGAGATCATCAGTACCGCTGATTCCGTGGTGGTGGAGATCGACATGGATCCGGAAATCCTGAAACTTGTTTTTTCACTTGCCGGGAAATACGGAAAAGAAGTGTACGCCGTAGTCTCAAATATGTCCATCGCCGTAGAGCGAAGGGATCTGCTCCAGAAGACCGGATGTTTTGTGTGCAATCAGCAGGAAACCGGCATTCTTTTCTCGGAAAACTACGATGACTGTACCCCGGAAGAACTCCTGAGGATCCTGCCCGAAAAAGCAGCCAATGCAGGCATCCGGCGTATGGTGACGACCATGGGGGATAGGGGCGCTGTTTATTACGACGAGAACGGAGAGTCAGGAATCTGTCCCGCAAAATCCGTAGATGTCATTGATACGACTGGGGCAGGTGATTCCTTCTTTGCCGGAGTAGCTATTGGGCTTACATATCATAAATCGCTCCGTGAAGCCTGCGAGATCGGGACCAGACTGGCAGCTTCCGTGCTTGCAACAAAGGAAAGTGTATGCCCAAGGTTCCTTCCTGAAGAATTTGGCATTAAAAGCCCTGAGCCGGCCGGCAGCAAGGGCTGATTTCAAAGAACCGCTTGCTTTTCTATTTAAAATGTGTTATAAATTGACACATGCAGATATAGTTCATTGGTAGAACATCAGCTTCCCAAGCTGAGGAGGCGGGTTCGATTCCCGTTATCTGCTTTTTTATATTCCGTAAACATTCTGTTTGCGGAATTTTTTTATAATTGCACAGTTCGCTGAAAAGGTGTAAAATTCTGATGTTTGCGGATATTTAAAGACGTTTTTTCGGAAAAGGGATAAAACATGACAGAGATCAGAGCATATGAAGAAAAAGACCTTCCGGAAATGATTGAGATCTGGAATGAGATCGTAGAGGAAGGAATTGCCTTTCCACAGGAAGAAGAACTGGATGAAGAGAGCGGTTCTTTGTTTTTCAGGCAGCAGAGCCGCAGTGCTGTGGCAGTGCAGAATGGTTCTGTTGCAGGACTCTATATCCTTCATCCGAATAATGTCGGAAGATGCGGGCATATCTGCAATGCCAGCTATGCTGTGCGTTCCTCCTGCAGAGGAAAACATATGGGAGAGGCCCTTGTAAAGGACTGTATGAAAGAGGCGGCAAAGCTTGGCTTCAGGATCCTGCAGTTCAACGCTGTGGTCGAAACAAATATCCATGCAAGACATCTATACGAGCGTCTGGGATTTGTACAGCTTGGGACAATTCCCGGAGGTTTCCGCATGAAGAACGGACATTACGAAAACATCTGTCCATATTATCATGTGCTGCAGTGACATTGGTGAATTAACATTTTACAGGACATCGGAGACAGTCAATGGGAATCAAGCGAAATCGTATCGTAGTTAAAGTAGGAACTTCAACACTGACCAACGAACTTGGAAAAAGCAATCTGCGCACCATGGAAAAGCTTGCCATGGTCCTGTCGGATATTCAGAATATGGGGAACGAAGTGATCCTTGTATCTTCCGGCGCCATCGCGGTGGGTGTAAATAAACTGAGACTGAAGGAAAAACCGACAGAAATGCGTATGAAACAGGCTGCGGCTGCCGTAGGGCAGTGCGAGAACATGTTTCTGTACGATAAGTTTTTCGGATATTATGATAAAACGGTGGCTCAGATCCTTCTGAATGCGGATGATATCCGGGAGGAGATAAAAAAGGAGAATCTGGCCAATACCTTTGAGGCGCTTCTTGAACAGGGGATTATTCCCATTGTCAACGAAAACGACTCAGTCAGCTATCATGAAATAGAGACCGAGGAAAAACTGTTCGGTGACAATGACATGCTTTCCGCGGTCGTGGCAGTGCTCTGCCAGGCGGATAAGCTTGTGATCCTCTCCGATATCGACGGTTTCTACAATAAGGATCCGAGATTATATAAAGACGCTGAACTGATCAGCAGGATCGATGAGATTGACGAGGCCACCTATCAGCTTGCGGGCGGTGCCGGTTCCAGGAGAGGAACTGGCGGGATGCGCACAAAACTGCAGGCAGCGGATATCGCCACCAGACAGGGGATCGACGTGATCGTCACAAACGGAAAAAGCCCGGAAGTTCTGTATGATATTGCTGGAGGGAAGAAGACCGGTACACTTTTTAAAGGAAGGTAGACTGCGCCTGCTCAATTCTGCATGAATATGCATAAGAACCTAATGAGGAGATATTGCATATAAGAAATAAATGTGCTATGTTTACTTCTAGTGGTTCTTCAGTTGAAAAACCACTAGATATTGTTGCGGAGACGTTATGTCATCAACCAGGAACCTTTATAAAATCACTTTGAAATCTCTGATCATGCTGTCGATCCCGACAATGCTTGAAGAGGTCATGAATACACTGCTGCAGTATGTGGATACTGCAATGGTCGGGCATCTTGGCGAACAGGCAACGGCAGCTGTCAGTACCACTACGACGGTCACCTGGCTTGTGAGCAGCATTCCGGCTTCTTTTGGTGTTGCCTATCTTTCAAGGATCGCACATGCAGTAGGTGAAAGAAACCAGGAGAAAACAGAAAAACTGGCACAGCAGGCCTTTCTATGGTCTGTGGCCAGCGGCGCTTTTGTGATGGTGCTTTCATTGCTTCTAGCCCCGCGGATTCCCGTCTGGATGGGTGCGGATGTTTCCATCAGAGGAAATGCCTCCCTGTATTTTTCCATCGTGAGTCTTCCAATGATTTTCCGTTCCATGAACTGGATCTTCGGAAGCGCCATCAGGGCCACAAAAGATACCAGGACGCCAATGCTCATTAACCTTTCCGCAAATATCATGAATGTTGTTCTGAACGCGTTCATGATCTACGGAATCCATCTTGGTGTAAAGGGTGCGGCCATTGCGTCGGCCATTTCTTATACTTTTTCCGGAATCATGATGTTCCGCTGCCTTTTGAGGAATCAATGGCTGGGCGGGTGGAGAAAGATCCCGAAAGTGGATCTTACACTGCAGAAAGAATGCTTCCGCATTGCCATTCCCGCGCTTGGTACCAGCGTGGCTTCGTGTCTTGGCTATGTGTTTTTTGCCGGAATGGTATCCGGAATGGGAACCACCATTTTTGCCGCTCATTCTATAGCCGTCACTGCCGAGACGATTTTCTATATCCCCGGCTACGGGCTGAGAACGGCGACATCTGCCCTGATCGGAAATGCACTTGGTGAAAAGGATTTCAAAAAGCTGGATATGACGGAGAAACTGAGCATCATCCTGACGATCGCGATGATGTTTCTGAACGGAGTCCTTCTGTATTTCCTTGCTTATCCGCTGATGTGTCTGTTTACCAGCAGTGCAAATGTTGCGCAGCTTGGGGCTTCCATGCTGAAACTTGTTGCCTTTACAGAACCCTTCTTCGGGCTGATGATTGTCATAGAAGGCATTTTCTATGGAATGGGCAGAACAAAAAGCATCTTTGTCATTGAGACTTTCAGCATGTGGTGCGTCAGGATCCTGTTCACATTTTTATGTGTGAAAGTATGGGGACTCGATCTGCGGGCTGTCTGGTACTGTATGATCGCTGATAATATTCTGAAAGCTGTTGCGCTGGCGGTCACATGGCTGTTATATAAGAAAAAACAGGTTCTTGAAATGGAATCTGTTGTGAGAGGATGATGATATGCTGAAGGTTACAGGCCTTCATAAGACATTTGACGGAACTGAGATCCTGAAGGGTGTGGATCTTGAAGTTGACAAGGGAGATATCATTGTTATTCTGGGCCCCAGCGGATCCGGAAAAACGACGCTTCTGAGATGTATTGATTTTCTGGAGTGGGCCGAAAAAGGACATCTTTCTTTCGATGGAATAGAACTGGAGTTTTCTTCCGCTACCAGAAGTCAGGTATCTTCCGTCAGAAAAAAGATCGGATTTGTATTCCAGAACTATAACCTGTTTGCGAACAAGACCGTCCTCCAGAATGTAACTGAGGGATTGATCATCGGCCGTAAGGTCCCGGAAGAGCAGGCTGTTGAGATGGCGCTGAAGGCGCTGGACCGGGTAGGACTGTCGGACAGACTTGAATATTATCCTTCCCAGCTTTCCGGCGGGCAGCAGCAGCGGGTGGGCATCGCCCGGGCTGTCGTAATGAATCCGGACGTGATCCTGTTTGATGAACCGACTTCCGCACTGGACCCCGAACTGGTGGGAGAAGTGCTGGATGTTATGAAAAATCTGGCACGTGACGGAGCTACTATGGTTGTAGTGACACACGAGCTGAATTTTGCCCGTCAGGTAGCCAACAAGGCTGTTTTCATGGAGGATGGGATCGTTGTGGAAACGGGGACTCCCGAAAAACTGTTTACAGATGCAAACAATCCTCGCACCAGGCAGTTCCTCACCGGGATTTTGTCCCATTAAAAACCCCTATTATCAATGCCGACCTGAGAGCCTGGCATAGAAAGATGCATTGATGAAAGACCGGAAAACCGGGTTTTCATAAAAACAAACGTTGTGTTTATGAGAAAGGAAGTGTATCGACAATGAAAAAGAAATTGCTGAATCTGGCGCTTGCTGCAGCAGCTGTGCTTGCTCTGACGGCCTGCGGCGGCAAGAAGGAGGAGCCGGAGACAGCAGCTCCCAAAGCAACCGAGAAGGTGACTGAAGCCGCTAAGCCCGCAGAGACAGAAGCCCCTGCAACCGAGGCTGCTGAAGCTGTCACCGAAGCAATGACCGAGGCTGCAGAAGCTGCAACCGAAGCCGTAACCGAAGTTGTTACAGAAGCTGCAACCGAGGCTGATACAGAAGCCCTGACAGAAGCTGCATCTGAGATCGCAACAGAGGCAGTTGAAACCGAAGCTGTAACCGAGGCAGCTACTGAGGCTGAGACCGAAGCTGCTACTGAAGCAGTAACCGAAGCTGCTACTGAAGCTGAAACTGAAGCTGCTACTGAAGTTGTTACAGAAGCCGAGACCGAAGTTGCTGAAACTGAAGCTGCTACAGAGGCTGAGACCGAAGCTGCTGAGACTGAAGTTGCTACAGAAGTCGAGACTGAAGCTGTTGAAACTGAAATTGTAACAGAGGCTGAGACCGAAGCTGTTGAGACCGAAGTTGCTACAGAAGCTGAGACTGAGGCTGTTGAAACTGAAGTTGCTACAG
>CACZSG010000174.1 GCA_902783665.1 uncultured Lachnospiraceae bacterium
ATGGCGCAGCCTGGATAAACTGGAACTGGAAGTGCGCCGCACGGACGCCCTGAGCGGCGGCCGGTTCATCCTTACCTTTAACGGAAAAGACATGACCATACAAGGAGACGACACTCTGATGGCACTTTTCGGTCTGGGAATGGTTGACCGTCCGCTTCGCACCTGGCGCCGTCTCCCGTAATAAATTTACTCTGTTCTCACTGTCCGGCACTGGTGTTCCGCACCTGTGCCGGATATTTTTTGCCTGAAATGATGTTCCGGACATTTTTCCGCCCGATACACTCTCTTATTCCGCCGGATACCTCAGTACCTGCACTTCATAAGGCCTCAGTTTTCCGGAAACGGCCTTCCCTTCATAGTTGTCAAGCATCAGGCGGCCCTTCTTACCTGCGTAATCCATGGGGAACCTGTACCGGATCTCTTCTTCCGAGAAGGAACAGATGACCAGGATCCGCTCTCCCTGATATTTCCGTTCATACATGAACAGATCTTTCCTGCCTGCTTCATATTCACGCCAGCTTCCGAGAAGAAGCGTTTCGGACCGTTTCCTCAGTTTCAGACATTTCCGGTAGAAGTTCAGGATGCTCTGCGGGTCCTCTTCCTGGGAAGCCGCGTTGATGGTCCTGTAGTTCGGATTTACATAGAACCAGGGCTTCACCTCGGAAAAACCGCCGTTTTCCTCGCCGGACCACTGGACCGGCGTCCTTGCCGAGTCGCGGCTTGAGACGTGGATGCGGTGCATCCGCTTCTCCTCGGATTCCTTCGTGTGATAGGTCTTGTAATTGTTAATGGAAGATACGTCTATGTACTGGTCGATGGAGTCCAGTTTGATATTGGTCATGCCGATCTCCTGCCCCTGGTACACGAAGGGTGTCCCCTGAAGGAAGATATAGGAGGCCGCCAGCATGGTGCCGGATTCCCGCCAGTATTTCATGCTTCCGTATCTGCTGATCACTCTGGGATGGTCATGGTTCTCGATATACAGGACGTTCCAGCTTTTTCCCGCCAGACCGTTCTGCCATTTGGCCACGGCCTTCTTCAGCTTCTTCAGCGAGAAGGGATGGTGCATGTATTCCGTCATGTAGCAGTCGGCCGACATGGTGTCGAACTGGATCATCATGTCCAGGACCTTGTCCGGTCCGGTGGTGTATTCCAGCGTCTTTTTCAGGCTTGTAAACGGGGCTTCGCCGATCTGGATGGCTCCGTATTCTTCTGCCACCTTCCGGAATTCCTTCAGATAGGAGACCAGATGGGGGCCGTCCTTGTAGTGGGAGATGCCTCTGGCCATCGGCAATATGCCAAGCCCGTCCGGAAGCCCCTCCTCCTTGGAGATGAAAGTGATGACATCCTCCCGGAAACCGTCCACGCCCATGTCCAGCCAGAACCGCATGATATCCTTCACTTCCTCCCGCACCTTCGGGTTGTCCATATTCAGGTCCGGCTGTTTTTTCGCGAACAGATGCAGGTAATACTGCCCTCTTTCCTCACAGTACTCCCAGGCGTTTCCCTCGAACAGGCTGAGCCAGTTGTTGGGGGGCATCATCTTTCCGTTCTTCCAGACGGGATCTCTCCAGATATAGTAGTCGCTGTATGGGTTGTCCCTGCTGCTGCGGCTTTCCAGGAACCAGCGGTGTTCATCCGAGGTATGGTTGACCACCAGGTCCATCAGGATCTTCAGGCCCAGCTCATGGGCCTTGTCCAGCACATTTTTAAACTGCTCCAGGGTGCCGTACTCAGGGTGAATATCCTTATAATCCGAAATATCATAACCGTAGTCCGCGTTTGGGGACGGATAGATGGGGCTGAACCAGATCCCGTCCACGCCCAGCGATTTGATATAGGGAAGTTTTTCATAGACCCCGTACAGATCCCCGATGCCGTCACCGTTTCCGTCGCAGAAGCTTCGGATCCAGATCTGATAGAATGACATTTTTTTGTAATCGAACTGTTCTTTCATGATGATCCCCCTCTATAATCTGCTTCTATTACATAATTTTCTTTAGTTAAATGCTCTGCTTTTCAATGATCTGTTTTGCTTCACGATCTGCTTTTACATTTTTTCCATTAAGAACGTCTGCCTTCAGGGTACTCACGCATCCATCTTTCAGGAGAAGTTCCTGCTCGCTTCGGTCGCAGGCACCTCATCCCACTGGTACATCTCCCTGTATTCCCGCGGCGAGCAGTGCATGTACAGCCGGAATACCCGGTTAAAGCTCGAAATGCTCTGAAAGCCTGCCTTGTAGGCGATCTCCGTGATGCTGTCCGGGTTGGAACAGAGCATCTGGATGGCACGGTTGATCCGCTGCTTGGCCAGATACTCGCTGAAACTTTCGCCTGTATATTCTTTGAATATCCTGGAAAAATAGTAATGACTGAATCCGGCGTAATCCGCCACCTCCTGCTGTGTGATCTCCCGGTCGCAGTTCCTGGTGATGTAGGCACAGGCGTTCCGGATCTTGTGAAGTGTGGACCCGGCCACTGTCTGATCCGTCCGGATGGAACTGCTCTTCTCCATCTCATAATTGCACAGTGCGATCAGGATCTGGTAAATTCCGATCTTTACCTTTGTCTCGACAAACAGACCGCCTTCACTGCACAGGGCAAAGATCTCCTTCATCTTATCGGAAACAGTCTGATTCAGATCCTGCATCTCCCGGACCGAGATAACATGAAGACTGTGCAGAAGCGGCAGGCTGACGTTCAGATCATTGTTGTCCGTGATCAGGGAATCGTCGAACTGAAGCAGCAGCGACGCGTTTTCCGGTGTGGAGACGACACTGTGGATCTGGGACGGCCAGATGAGAAAAATATCTCCCTCATCAAGAAGATAGGTATCCTTTCCGATTGAATACTGGCAGTGATCCTTCATCGCCAGGATGAACTCAGCTGACAGATGCCAGTGCTCCGGGAACCGGGTTGGCGAATTCTGGTAGGAGACCGATACAGTGTTATACATGTATACAATCTCTTCTTTGGATCTCAGGTTCTTGTTTTTCATAAGATTTGCCCCGCAAATATCTGTCATCTATGAGATGGCTCTCGTTACTTCTCCGCCTATTATAGCAATATTTAAGTATTGTATGCAAGATTCAATATCGCTGTTTTTCAATGTGAAATTTGCACAATTTTCATTCTGCAAAATTAGTACTATGCACTAATCTTTGAGTTTATCTATGAATTATCATTTCAATTGCGCAATTTTTGATTAGTTTTTGCAAAAAAGAATGAGAATAATTTGCGATTGTGGGATACCATCAGAATATCTGGTATGAACCGATCAAAATTGCGGGGGCGACCCTGCCATCTTAAAAAAGGAGGTAACTTCATGACACTGAGAAACAGACGTGCCCTCGTGATCGCGGGCGCAATGGTCCTTTCTGCAGCTGCCGCTTACTCAGCCAGCGCAGACGTAACAACGAAAACCGTTCATATGGGAGACCGTGAGATCGTAACGGAAGTTGTTGACCTTGGCATCTCCGGTGAGTTCTCCTACTGGTCCTGCTTCACGGGTGATTCCGCCACCTGGGATCAGGAAAGAATCGACGCGTTCAACGAAGCGTACGAAGATCTTGGCATTAAATGTAATGTTCAGTTCGTTCCGGACGGCGCCGGCATCAATAACGGCAAACTGATCTCCGCCATCAGCGGCGGTACGGCTCCGGATCTTCTGATCACCGACAACCCCACATCCGCTTATCAGTACGCGGCGGAAGGTTCCTTCCTGCCGCTGGACGATATCCTGACAGAGATCGATCTGAAGGTCGACGATTTCTTCGACGGCTGCAAAGACGTTATGTACTATGACGATGTATGCTATCTGGTACCGCAGGACACCAACGTGATCCTTCTGTACTACCGCCCGGACACTGCCGAGGAATGCGGCCTCGATCCCGAGAATCCTCCGACAAACCTGGACGAGCTGAACGTATGGGCAGATGCCATGACCGTTGCCACAGATTCCGGTTATGACCGTTTCGGCATCATCCCGTGGCTGGATTCCGGCGACGACGCTTTCGTGCTTCCGTACATCTTCGGTGCAAATCCGTATGACAGCGAATCCGGAAAGATCAACCTGACCGACGAGCAGATGGTCAAATACATGACCTGGGTACAGGATTACGCGGCAAAATATGATCCCGAAAAGATCAACGCTTTCACTTCCGGCCTCGGCGGAATGTTCTCCCCGGATCACCCGTTCATGACCGGCAAGGTCGGCATGACCATCACCGGCAACTGGTTCTCAGAAGCACTTCGTCAGTATGCTCCTGATGTACAGTACAAGGTCTGCCCGGTTCCGGTTCCGGAAGGCGGACGTGTAAAGAGCTCCACCTTCGGCTGCAACGTATTTGCCATCCCGTACGGCACAGATGAAAAGCAGGCTGAACTTGCTTCTCTGTTCATCCGCTTCTGCGAACAGGGTTCCGTCAACGAGGACAACTTCGCGCAGTGGCGTTCCATCCCGGTTATCGACGCAGCATTCGACGATGTGTCCCTGACCAAGAACGGTGATGAAATGTACGCTCTGGAGCGTGAGATCGCAAACTCTCCCGAAAACGGAATTCCGGCTCTGTGCGCAGTATCTGCTGAGCTGTCCACACAGTTCCAGACCGTTCGTGAGTCCCTGATCTACAACACCGACCTGGATGTTACGGAAGAACTGCAGAAACTGCAGGATCAGATGCAGCTCCAGCTTGACACCAAATAAGATTTCTGTTTCCCCTTCCCTCTCACAGGGGAAGGGGTTTTTTGTTGCGATCTGCAGGGCACCTTCCGTATGATCCTGCGTTAATAATCGGAAAACGGAGGAAGCAAATGAAAAACAACATCAGACTGTACAAATTCAGTGTCTTCCTGCGGCGGCTTCTGATCTGGCTCCTGCTCTTCGGCTTCGCGCTGCTCTTCCTGCTGCCGTTCTTCTTTCTGTTTACCGGATCCTTCAAGACATCCAGTGAACTGTTTACTGTACCGTTCCGCTGGTTCCCGAAAAAATGGTCGCTTAACAACTACCGCGCGGTATTTACCAAGATCCCGTTTTTCCGGTACCTCAGGAACACACTGATCATCGTGTTCTTTAACATCATCGGCGCACTTGTCTCCAACTCGCTGATCGCCTACGGCTTCGCGAGGCTGCGCTGGCCGGGCCGTGACAAGATCTTTCTGATCGTCATCGCCACCATGATCCTGCCTTATCAGGTCACCCTGATCCCGGTCTACATCATGTTCACCAAGCTGAAATGGATCGGCACTTTCCTGCCGCTGGTGGTCCCGGGATTCTTCGGCAATGCCTTTTACATATTCCTGATGCGCCAGTTCCTGGTCGGCATTCCCAGAGAGCTGACGGAATCCGCCCGGATCGACGGAGCCAACGAGTTCATGATCTACCTGCGTCTGATCATCCCGATCTCCAAGCCGGTGCTTGCCACTGTCGCCATCATGTCCTTCATGCGTTCCTGGAACGACTTCCTGGGCCCCCTGATCTTCCTGGCGAGCGACAAACTGTACACCCTGTCTCTGGCGGCATCCATGCTGCGCTCCAACCTGGATCCCAACTGGGAACTGCTCCTGGCGCTTGGCGCTGTGATGGTCATGCCGGTACTTGTCCTGTTCTTCCTGCTTCAGAAATACTTCATCCAGGGCATTACCATGAGCGGTATCAAAGGGTAAGGAGGGAATGAGAATGGCAAAAGAAAAAAAGAAAAAAGTCAATCCTTACAAGACCTCCGTGATGCGCCGCAAGGAGGCACGCAACGGACTGCTGTTCGTCCTTCCGTGGATCATCGGATTTCTTGCCTTTACACTCTATCCGATCGCGGCATCGCTCTATTATTCGCTGTGCAACTATACAGTCATCAAACCACCGCGTTTTATCGGCACCGCCAACTACCGCGCGCTGTTCCATGACGCCACGTTCCTGGCTTCCTGCCGGAACACCCTGTTCATGATCTGCGTCGGTGTGCCTGTTACCACCGTTGTCGCCGTCAGCGTTTCCATCCTGCTGAACTACAAAAAGCTGCGCGGCACCAGCTGGATGCGCGTGGTATTCTTCATCCCCACGCTGGTCCCCACCGTTGTCGCCTGTCTGCTGTGGATCTGGGTGATGCAGCCGGATACCGGTATTGTGAATACGCTGCTGCGCTACATCGGGATTCAGGGTCCCGGCTGGCTGTCCAGCGTGAAATGGGCCAAACCCGCCTTCATCCTGATGATGATCTGGACCTGCGGCAACGCCATCATCATCTACCTGGCCGGTCTGCAGGATGTTTCCGAGACCCTGTATGACGCAGCCGCCATCGACGGCGCAGGCTTTTTCAAACAGACCATCTACATCACCATCCCGCTTCTTCGCCCGACCATCCTCTACAACGTGGTCACCCTGATCATCGGTGTTTTCCAATGGTTCACGGAGCCGTATATCATGACAGAGGGCGGGCCGAGCAACGCGACCATGTTCTACTCCCTGTACCTGTACCAGAACGCCTTCTCCTTCTTCAAGATGGGGTATGCTTCCGCACAGGCCTACATCATGCTGGTCGTTGCCATGCTGGTCATCCTGTTCCTGTTCCGGGTACTGAAATTCGGCGAGACAGAGATGGATTCCTAAAGAAGGACAGCCATAAATAAAATATGGATTTCTAAAGGAGAACAGTCATGAAGGAAATAATGAAGATCGGCATCATCGGATGCGGTGTCATCAGCAAGGTATATGCCCGGGATATCAAACGGCTGTTTCCCGGAAAGCTGCAGATCTGTGCTGCTGCGGATGTGGACTATTCACGGGCCGAAGCTCTGGCTGCGGAATTTGATATCCCCCGCGCCTGCACCCCCGGGGAACTGCTGGCCATACCGGAAATTGAACTGGTCATCAATCTGACGCCGCCGAAATTCCACACTCCGATCAAC
>CACZSG010000175.1 GCA_902783665.1 uncultured Lachnospiraceae bacterium
ACAGGCTGTTCCACCAGCTCGATGTCAAGGTCCGCGTCCTCCATGGCACGGATGGTCCTTACCGCTTCCTCTCTGCTCCATCCCTGGTTGGCATCGACACGGATCTTTATGTCACGGCCGACAGCGCGCCGGATCTCACGGATCCGCTCCACGTCTTTCTGACCGCCTTTGCCAACCTTTACTTTCAGTATGCCGAAACCCTGTTCGACCGCACGCACGCTGTCGGCCACCATCTCATCAGTTTCATTGACACTGATGGTGATATCCGTCTCCAGCTCGTTCCTGACCTGATCCGGGCAGTCCTTTCCCAGATAACGGAACAGAGGAATGTTCTTCTGCTTTGTGTAAAGGTCATAGAGGGCCATGTCCACGGCCGCCTTTGCGGATGTATTCTTCGCGATGCAGCGGTCCATCTTGGTCAGGATGCCTTCCAGGTCATCCAGGTCCATCCCGATGATGGAAGGAGCGATATAGTATCTGATGGCGGCATCGATGGATTCTTTCGTGTCACCGGTGATGACCGCCGTTGGCGGTGCTTCCCCGTAACCGCAGGATCCGTCTTCTGCCGTTACCCTGATGATCAGGTCATTCACGGAATCCACGGTCCGAAGTGCTGTCTTAAAGGGCGTATGCAGCGGGATGCTGACCGACCCGATGGCAATTTCTTTTATCTTCATAGATCATACCTCTTCTCTGGTAATATTCCTGATCCATTTTCCGCTCCGGTAATGGCGGAGCACCCACGGCCACTTCACGAACTCATCCGTACACAGCAGGAAATAGACCACCATGGGCGGAAGCTTCAGTACAAACGCAGTGATGAAGCCGAGCGGAACGGCATAGCACCACATGTCGATGGTGTCACAGATCAGACCAAACCGGCTGTCTCCCCCGGCCCTGTACAGTCCGCAGATCAGTGTGGTGTTGACAGCGATCCCGTAGACATAATAGATATGGATCATCAGCATGATGCGCAGATATCCTTTTGCGGCTTCCGATATGGACACACCGCGAAGGATCAGCGGAGAAGCAGCGGCGATCAGCAGGCTTCCCGCAGCCGCGGCCAGAAGCGTGATGACCATGGATTTCCGGCCGTCCTCCCTGGCCTTTTCCATGTTTCCGCTGCCGATGGTCTTCCCGACATAAATTCCTGCCGCGCTCGCCACGGCAAAGCAGAGGACCGTGCCGAAGTTCCGCACGACGCTGATGATGGAATTCGCTGCCACCAGGTCCGTGGACAGATGTCCCATGATGACCAGGTACATGGAGAAGGCTGTTGACCAGCTCACGTCATTTAAGGTCGCCGGGATGGCCAGCTTCAGGAAATCCTGCATCAGGACCCCGGCCTTTTCAAAGATCCCGGTGATCTTCAGCCTGACATCCGGTGAGACGGATGATACCGCCAGACAGCAGACCAGCTGTATCCCTCTGGAGATGGATGTTGCCAGCGCCACACCGGCCGCTCCCATCTTCGGCGCACCGAAAAGTCCGAATATAAAGACTGCGTTCAGGAATATGTTCATCAGAAGCGCGCTGACGCTGAGAGCCGTACTGATACGGACCCTCTCCATGCTGCGAAGGACAGCAAGATAGATCTCTGACATACTCCAGAACAGGAAGCTGAAGGAGACGATCCTCAGATAGCCGATACCGATCCTGATCAGTTCTTCGTCATTGGTAAAGATGCGCATCATGGGCTCCGGTATCAGGAATGCCAGCAGGAACAGCCCAAGCCCGGTCCCGAGGGAGAACCGGAGCGCGATCCCCAGGATCTTCTGTATGGCAGCCGTATCCTGTTTTCCCCAGTACTGAGCGCAGAGAATACTTGCCCCTGTGCCCAGTCCATAGAAGATCATATAAATGATGTTTGAATATTGAACGGCCAGCGAGACCGCCGCCAGCGACGACTGTCCGACATAATTCAGCATCACCACATCCGCTGAATTCACCATGGCGCTGAAAAGGTTCTGTACAATAATGGGAAGCGCCAGGGCATACATGGCCCTGTAAACCGGGTCCGTAAAAAGGGCAGATATCCGTCTTTTCATTTATTCAGTCTGTTCTCCTGCATACAATCTGACCGGCCAAAAGGTCCGGGCGTAAACGAACTTACAAGAGTATACCATGCATATGCGGAAGATTTCAATCATTAACAGAAAAAGCAACATATAAGAAAAAAAGCTGATTATAGCAAAAAAGCTGAGCATAACAGAAAAAGCCGGACATAGGGAAAGGCCGCTCATATAGAACGGCCTTTCCGCATACTGTTCAGTTTTTGGTTTCAGAATGTATCCACATTGCTGATCCATTTTGATCCGTTGGAGGTGGAGACAGCCAGCGCCGTGAAATTCAGGGCTCCTTCTCCCCACTCCTTGTTCACAAGAATGGTTCCTGTAACACTGTTTTCGCAGGCCGGAAGAAGTTCCTCTCCATCCACTGCCATCGCGAAATTGTCCTTGGTAAAATCGGCATCTTCGCCGAACTGAAGCAGCAGCGCTGTAAAGATACAGCTCTCGGTGCCCAGGTTCGTCACGGACCAGTTGTAGGAGACAACGCTCTCATCCTCCGGCTGATCCTGGGCAGGTGTTACCGTCAGGGCAAGATTGACGGAGGAGTCCAGACCGCCGTCACCCATCCATTCATCTTCCGGTACGGAAGCGATCCAGCTGTTCACCAGCGCGTCAAGGTGAGACGGAAGAAGCTTCTGGCCCTCGAATTCCATCTCATTTTCCTTCGCGAATGCACCGTAGGCGTTATCAAGCATCTGACCGTAGATGCCATCGTAGGCACCACAGTCAAAATTCAGGCTTCCGAGCATCTGCTGCACGGCGCGGACCGTCTCGCTGCGGTCGCCCCTCTGGATGGACGGAGCAGGTTCAAGCACTTCATGCTGCTCATATCCGCATTCTTTGCAGGTGCGGACTCTCTCGCCGGCTTCCTCTCTGGTCACGGCCTTTGCCACTTTCCAGTCTTCGTAATCATGCTGAAGTTTCCGGATGGTCTGCGGCCATGCGATTCCGTCCACGGTAAGGCCCTGGTCGTTCTGGAATTCCATGATGGCTTTTTCCGTACCGCCGCCGAAGATTCCGTCGGCGCCGCCCTGGTTCAGATAATTCTGGTCTGCAAGAAGCTGCTGCAGCTCGCGCACCTCTTCACTGCGGTCTCCGCGTCTGATGGTGCCTTCCGGATCGTAGCTGACTGCTTCCTCGGTATAGCCGCAGACCTTGCAGACATTCGTCCTGGTACCGGATGAATGGTCGGTGGCTTCCACCAGGATCTTCCATTCGAAATCATGAGGCAGCATGGCGACGGTCTCCCTGCTCTCATATCCGCAGTCGCGGCATGTATGGGAGATCTCTCCTTCTGCCGTACAGGTGGCTTCCTTCAGTACGGTCCAGTCCCCATAGTTGTGAGGCAGCTTTTCGATGATCTGTCGTTCCTCATAGCCGCAGTCACGGCATTTGCGGGTCCTTTCGCCCTCAGACGTGCAGGTGGCCTGTTTTGTCAGCGTCCAGTCAGTGTAATTGTGTGCTTTTTTCTCGATACTCTGCGTATCCGTATGGCCACAGGTCTTACAGGTGCGCTCTTTCTGCCCTTCTGCCGTGCAGGTAGCCTGTCTGGTCACTTTCCAGTCCCCGTAGCTGTGTCCCTTCGCCGGAATATCCTTGGCTTCACCGATACCGCATACAGGACACGATCTTTCCATCATACCGCTGTTCGTGCAGGTTGCTTCATCATGAACGGTCCATTCCGTCCACTGATGATTACAGTATCTGGAAGGCATGGTATAGCTCAGATCGCTCATCGGCATCCAGCCAAGCGTCTGGCCTTCACCGTCTTCGCACAGGACGCCTGCCCATTTCTGGTCCGAGGTGATCTCCTCCACCAGGATCTGTTCGCCGCCCTTAATAGACCGGAGTACCTTTGAACCCGTGTTCTGTTCCGCGTACGCGTTTACTTTGTCCTTGTCGCCGTACAGGATCTCAGCATGGACGCTCACGCTCAGGAGCGCAAACAATACAGCAAACATGAATAAAGCAGCTATCTTTTTTCTCATATAAGATATCCCCTTTTATGCTTTTTTATGTTTATTCCTGTCTTTGTTCCAATATCCGTCTTTGATGCAATTCCTGTCTTTGATGCAATTTCTGTCTTTGAATCAGTTCCCATGCCTGGTCTTTTCTGAGTAAAACACAGGACAGAAGAAGTCTTCTGTCCTGTCATCTCTCATCAAACCGCTTTTACGTATGTGAAAATGTAGTTGCCGCAGCTGTAGACAAGGTCTTTGTAGTTGACGTCGTCAAACAGATAGCTGCTCATGGCATGAAGGACCACCGCCACCGGAGCATCCTCCGCAAGGATGGCTTCACATTCCTTATAGTGCTCCCACTGCTCTGCCTGGTCGGGCGTTGCGGTAGCTGCCGCGTAGGCTGCGTGGTAAGCTTCGCTGGAATAGAAAGCATTATTGGTATCCATGGTGTTGATGGAGGAGAACATGTTGGAAAGATCCGTATAGTCCATGTACCATCCATAGTAGGCAATGTCATAGGTTCCGGCACTTCTGTCAGCGAAGAAGTTGTCATCTGTCTCTACGGTAACGGTATCGATGCCAAGCACTTCCTTCCAGTCATTGACGATGGATTCCGCAACTTCCTTCCGGTCGTTGTTGTTCACGATGTAGCGGAGAGACGGGAATCCCTCGCCGTTTGCGTATCCGGCTTCCGCCAGAAGTTCTTTTGCCTTTTCGCAGTTTCCTTCATAATCGTTTACATCGTACCAGGGATCAGCATACTCGGTAAAGTCTGTGCCATCAGCGTTTGTGAAGCCGCTGCACATATAGGTGAAGCCCAGCTCGTCGTTCAGGTCGCGGATCGCAATGATTCTCTCTCGGTCGATGGCCAGGGAAAGTGCCTTACGGACGTTCACGTCCTTCAGTACATCATTTCCGTCCGGACCCTGGTTGAACATGACGCAGTAGTTCATGTTGCCGGGGGCAAAGGTCAGGCCGTTGTCCATCATACGGGGTTTCTCTTCGTCCGGGCAGAGATCGGAGTAAATGATGTCTCCGCTCTCGAATGCGGCCAGCGCACTGCTCGCGTCGGAGGTCAGCATCCAGCGGAGCGTCCCTACTTCGAGCTTGTCGGCGTCATAATAGTCCTCGCGGGCCGTCATGACCATCTCGGACTGATGCTCCCATTCGGTCATTACAAAGGCACCGTTGTAAACGGCATTTTCAGGATCTGCCGCATAGGCATCGCCGTACTGCTCCACATAATCCTTTCTGGCCGGATAGGTGGACGGGAATGCAAGGACGGAGGGAAGGAATCCGCAGGGATTGGCCAGGGTGATCACGATGGTGGCGTCATCCGGCGCTTCCCAGCCGGAAGCGACACCTGTAAGGATGGAGGAGTAATCATCTGCCTGCTCCACCAGGTTGTCAAACCCGAAAATAAAGTCCTGCGCCGTGACAGGCTGTCCGTCGGACCAGGTAATATCGTCACGCAGGGTAAAGGTCCAGGTAAGACCGTCCTCGGAAATCTCAGCCGAAGCCGCCTGGCCCAGTTCCGGTTCTCCGGATTCCCCGATCTTATAAAGGCCTTCAAACAGATGTCTTGCTGCTGACAGGCCTTCCAGCGTACTGGTGGTGGCTGTGTTTACATCCATGGCATCCTCACTTCCGCCGGCAACCGTGATGTCCAGCTTTTCAGCTTCCTCAGCCATCACAGAGGCGGGTACGGAAGACAGAGCCATGCCCAGAACAAGTGCTGCACTCAGGGTTTTGTTCCATCTTTTCATTGTTTGTTCCTCCTTTAAATAATGGGTGTATATAAAATCTCTTGAACCGAGGTTTTATCCATGGTCATCAGGCTTTTTTCATCTTCGGGTCCAGGGCGTCCCGCAGGCCGTCCCCGAACAGGTTGAAGGAAAGAATGATCAGGCTGATCAGGACAGCGGGAAAGATAACACGGTACGGGTAGGAAGTGATCCCGTTCAGCGCCTCACTGGCCAGGGAGCCAAGGCTCGCCATGGGGGCCGAAACGCCGATGCCCAGATAGCTCAGGAATGCCTCCGTGAAGATCGCGGAAGGAATCTGCAGCATCACCGTGGCGATCAGCTGGCCGATACAGTTCGGCAGCAGGTGTTCACGGATCAGCCTTCCCTTCGAGCACCCGAGGGCCTGAGCCGCTGTCACATATTCCATATTCTTCAGCTGCAGGATCTGCCCGCGCACGATCCTTGCCATACCGACCCAGTACAGCAGGCCGTAGACCACAAAGATGGCGATCAGCCCGGGGCCGATCCGCTGAAGCCCTTTCAGCGACGGTGTATTGTCGATCAGGTTCTGCAGCGGCTCGCTGATGATCATCTTGATGACGACGATCAGCAGAATCTCAGGGACAGAATAGATGATGTCGACCAGACGCATCATGAAAATATCCACCTTGCCGCCGGCCAGTCCCGAGATGGCGCCGTAGATGCTGCCGACGATCATGACGATGACAGCCGAAACGATGCCGACCGCCATGGAGATCCGGGTACCGATCATGCACCGGACCAGAATGTCACGCCCCAGCCGGTCTGTGCCGAAGGGGTGCGCCATGCAGGGCCAGAGGCCTTCGTCTCCCCGGACCTGCTGGTCGTAGGTATACGGTGAAAGGACCGGTCCGATAAAAGCGAACACAAGAAGGATCAGGATCACGATCAGCGCGAACATGGCGATCCTGTTCTTCTTCAGCCTCCTCCAGCTGGCTTTCCAGTATCCGATCTCCTCTGTTTCCAGTTTTTCGTCCCTGAAATGGTCGCTGCCCAGCGGCGCGAAATCTTCGGGAGAGATCTTGTTCTGCAGGCTTAATGCACTTACTTTCATACTTGATCCTCTCCTTTATTCAAGTGTGATCCTGGGGTCCACGATCTTGTACAGAATATCGCAGAGCAGGTTCATCATAACGATCAGTGACGAATAGAAAACAGTGACGCCCATGATGACCGTATAGTCACGGCTGCTGATCGAACTCACAAAGTATCTGCCGAGTCCGGGCACATTAAACACGGTCTCGGCGACAAAGCCGCCCGTCAGGATGGAAGCTGTCAGCGGTCCCAGATAGGTGATGACCGGGATCAGCGAGTTTTTCAGCGCGTGCACGAACACGACGATAAACTCCGACATGCCCTTCGCCCGCTCGGTCGTCAGGTAGTCCTGGTTCATGACCTCCAGAATACTGGCCCTGGTCAGGCGGATCAGATAACAGGTGGGATACATGGCCAGCGTGATCATGGGCATGATCCAGCCGCCCGGTTTATTGTAGGTGACCGGAAGGACCTTCAGATTCACCGCGAGAACGATCATCAGCGCTGAGGCGATGACATAGCCCGGCATGGAGATCCCGATGGAGGAAAGCACGCGTATCACCCCGTCGGAAGGCTTATCCTTCCGAAGCCCCGCGATACTGCCCAGCGAAACACCGAGAACGATGGCAAGAACCAGTGCCCGCACGCCAAGCTGCATGGATGTCGCGAAGGATTCGAAGATAATGGTGGCGACAGGACGTCCCTTCTGCAAGACGTAGCTGGTGCCCATGTCCCCTTTCAGCAGGTTTTTCAGATATCTGCCGTACTGAATGTAGACCGGCTGGTCAAGGCCGTATTTTGCCACCAGGATCGCCCTGTTCTCCGCCGTGGCTTTCTCGGACATGAACGGGTCGCCGGGAAGCAGGTTCATCAGAAAAAAGGTGATGGTGACGATGGCGAACAGACTGATGACCGCCAGTCCGATTCTTTTAACAATGTAACGAATTGTCTGCATCTGCTGTATTCACTCCTTTGGTTTTCATCCGCAGTTATGGCAGGCCACAAAGTGTCCCGGCTCCACTTCTCTCAGAGAAGGGGTGTCTTCGCAGCACTGGCTGGTGCAGCGGGGACATCTGGTACGGAAGGGGCATCCGGAAGGCGGATTCAGCGGGCTTGGCAGCTCGCCTTCCAGGCGGATCCGTTTCCTCACCGCGGAAATATCCGGATTTGCGATCGGAATGGCAGAAAGCAGCATCTGCGTATACGGATGCAGCGGATGTCTGTACAGCTGCGCGCTGTAGGTCAGTTCCACCATATGGCCCAGGTACATGACGCCGATCCGCGTACTGATATGCTTCACGACCGCAAGGTCGTGCGCGATGAACAGATAGGTCAGTTTTCTTGTCTCCTGCAGTTCCTCCAGCATATTTACGATCTGGGCCTGGATGGAAACATCCAGCGCAGATACAGGTTCATCGCAGACAATAAAGCCGGGATCGATGGCCAGGGCTCTGGCGATACCGATCCTCTGCCGCTGTCCGCCGGAGAATTCGTGCGGAAACCGGTTATAGAACTCCGGGTTCAGGCCTACAAGCTGCATCAGCTGCAGGATCTTTTCCCTTCGCTCCTCCTTGCCGGAGGCGCTTTTTGTGATATCAATGGCTTCCCCGATGATGTCGGACACCGTTTTTCTGGGGTCCAGTGACGCATAGGGATCCTGGAAAACGATCTGCATTTTCCGGCGGTATTCCTTCATGTCCTTGCCGATGATCGACTGTCCCTCGTAGATGATGTCACCGTCCGTGGGCTCTGTCAGGCGAAGGACCGTCCTGCCCAGCGTCGTCTTTCCGCAGCCGCTCTCTCCCACAATTCCGAGCGTCTCTCCGCGGCGGATGCTGAAGCTCACGTCGTCGACCGCTTTCAGGTCCGTTTTTCTGATAAATCCGGTGCGGACAGGGAAATATTTTTTTAAATGTTTTACCTCCAGCAGGATGTCCTCTTTCGCGGCATCCTGTCCTGTCAGGTTCCTATCAGGCATAGCAGGGTTCCCCTTTAATCATTATTGTGCAGTTTCCTTCAGAAGCTTCCAGCAGGCTGCCGCATGCGTCGCGTCCAGCTCGAACAGCGGCGCGTCCTCCCTGGTGCAGATGCGCATGGCATACTCACACCGGGGCGCGAAAGCACAACCTTCTTTCACACAGCTCATATCAGGCGGGTTCCCCCTGATCGGCCTGAGCTTTTCATTGACATCGCTCTCCACATCCGGGACGGAGGCCAGCAGCCCTTCGGTATAAGGATGCGCCTTTTCAAAAAAGATCTGTCTGCTGTACCCTTCCTCAACGATCTTGCCGGCATACATGACGATGATCTTGTCGCAGATGTCGGAGACTACCCCGAGGTCGTGGGTAATGAAGATGATCGCCATGCCCAGTCTGTCTTTCAGTTCCTTCAGCAGGTCGATGATCTGGGCCTGGATCGTCACGTCCAGAGCCGTCGTCGGCTCATCAGCGATCAGAAGCTGCGGATCACAGGAAAGAGCCATGGCGATCATGACACGCTGGCGCATTCCTCCGGAAAACTCGTAGGGATACTGTTTCAGTCTTCGCTCGGGCTGGTTGATCCCGACCATCGAGAGCAGTTCCAGCATCCGCTTCTTTCTGGAAGCCGCATCCAGGTCCGTATGCTTCTTCAGAGATTCATTCAGCTGATATTCTACCGTAAACAGAGGATCCAGGGATGTCATCGGATCCTGGAAGATCATGGCGATCCGGTTGCCCCTCAGGTCCTGGATCTCCTTTTTGCTCATTCTGAGTATATCTTTGCCGTCAAACAGGATCTGACCGCTCTTGATCTTTCCGGATTCCGGGATCAGCCTGAGAATGGAGTGGCTGGAAACCGATTTGCCGCTGCCGGACTCTCCGACGATGCCCAGCACTTCTCCCTTTTTCAGTGTGTAATTGATGCCTCTGACGGCCTGGACCTCCGCGCCTCCATGAAAGAAGGATACCGAAAGGTCCCTGATCTCCAGTAAAACATTGTCTGTGGTATCGTGTCCGTTCAAACGAAACCCTCCTGTTTCGCACATGATAAAAGGCGTAGGCCACCTTTCACAGGCACCTGCGCCTAAAAATCGCGACTCTTTTGCAAATAAGTATAGCTTTTGCACAAAAACTTGTCAAGAGTCAGTGTTTTATTTCTTTACATCGCTAAAGTATCCCCATGGGAAACTTACAGAATGAATGCATACGGTGTCATCAGTTGTTGATCAGCTTGTCCTCGTCGCTCCAGCTGTAGAGGCTACGTACTTCGGCGCCGATCACTTCTGAAGGATGCTCCGCTGCCTTTCTGCGAAGGGCATTGAAGTGTACCTGTTTTCCGGCATCGGACATCTCGGTCAGGAAATCCTTCGCGAAAGTACCGTCCTGGATATCGGAAAGGATCTTTTTCATGGT
>CACZSG010000176.1 GCA_902783665.1 uncultured Lachnospiraceae bacterium
TCATAGTCCTCCTGATCCGTAAGTTCCCTGACCTGCTGCCACTTCTGCGGCTGATCCACTTTAAAAAACCGGATTCCGGAAAAAACCGCCAGAAACAGAAGGCCTGCCAGAAGAGCGGCGACAGCCGTCCGACCTGCCAGGTACTTTCTTTTCTCTCTTCCGACAAGCATCTGGAAATATGCAGCTGCTGTTTCCAGCGCCTTCTCTTTTCCCGGCAGATCCCGGGTCTGCTTCAGCGCATCCAGAAGGCAGGCTGCCTCGACCAGGTCCTTTGTACCGGTAATTTCTTCGATCCTTTTCTTCTGCAGGCGTTCTGCTTCTGTTCTGCACAGTTCCAGGCATTCCGCGCTGTTGCGGTAATTTCCCAGGAAGGTAAACTCAAGGATCGCGGAGTGCAGACCATCCAGGGTCTGGGAACATCTGTGCGACATGGCGCACTGGTACAGGGGTTCGCGCCAGTCGGTTCTGTACTCTGTATTCATAGCAGTCTCCCCCCTGTCCCTGAATCAATATGATTACGTACTTCTCCTGCCCTTCAGAACCCGATCCGGTTCTTCTTTTTCGCTGCCGGCTGCAGCTGCCTGCACGCTTCCTCCAGGGTCTCCTGGTCGATCCGTTTTTTCCCGTCATGCACGCAGATCCGCCCCGCCTCCTTCACGACGAAGGCCACATCGCTGAGCGGCCGTCCCGAAAGCCTTCCGGCCACCGGTCTCAGAGCGAGCCCCGGAGCTGTCGGCAGGTCTTCCAGAAGTCCTTCCAGCACGGAAAGAACCTCCTCCGTATCCGGCATGCCTACCTCCAGGATATGGTCGAATCGTCCTTTCCGGAGCACGGCCTTGTCCAGAGAATCCGGCAGGTTGGTCATTCCGAACAGCAGCACATGGTTTCCGGCAGCATCCGGAATTCTGCGGAGGAACTCGTCTACTTCCTCCGTATGGATCTCCGCGGAGCCTCCGGCCCTTTCACGGTCCGAAAGGAACGCCTCCAGCTCATCGATGATCAGAATGGACGGTGCGTTCCGGATGGCCGCGTCAAACATCTCCGAGATCTTGCGGCTGGTCTCGTGTACATATTTGCTCCCTATGGATCCGGAGTTGATCCTCAGGACCGGCCATCCCAGGTATTCCGCCAGCTTTTCCACGGCAAAGGTCTTCCCGCTTCCGCTGGGGCCGTACAGCAGGGTGGCTCCGGGAAATTCCACGCCGAACCGCCGGTACTCTTCTTCCCGGTCAATAACGTCCAGAAGTTCTTCCCGGATGAATTTCTCCAGCGTTTCCCGGCCGCGCAGGATGAACGGGCCTTCCTGCCGGGGCCTTCGCTGCAGCTCCCCCGCTCCCTGAAACTGTGCACTGTTCAGTGTTTCTTTTCTGCCGTCCCCCTGAAACGGTTCCGGCATGCGAAGCACGGTGTCCTCCGACGGACCCATTTCCTTCAGGCCGAACATCTGCATCAGGTCCTCTCTCACAGAGTCCGGAAGCCACGGCGCGTATTTTCGCATGTGTGCGCCATCTCGGAGGGACAGATTCATGCCGCCGCAGATCCAGCTGCCCAGAATGCGGTCGGTCTCCTTGCCTCTCTTTCCCGAAAAAGCAGGAAGGATCATGCCGAACCTGGAAATGTAGATTCCGTCCGCAAGGTCCTCCCCGGTGCGGGAAGCTGTCAGCTTCAGCGCTTTCGCAAAGGAACGGACAGGTTCCGCAGTCTGCGGAAAAGGTCCGAACTCAACGGAGGAGATCATCTCCCCGGCAGGAACGGACATCGTCAGCAGGTCCTCTTTTGCCGGAAAGAAGAGTCCTTCCTCAAGAAGTCCCTTCCTGATCCATTTCTCATGCAGATCCCTTCTGACGGCCAGCGCATACCCGCCCGAAGCTGTTGTATAGAGCTGCCAGCAGTCTCCTGCTACATACAGAAAGGCCGCTGTTTCCCCGTCCGGAAGACGTTCGCCGTCTCTCAGCCATTGTCCCTGTCCCATATTCCTGTGCTCCTGTTTTTCATGTATTTCAAGTTTTCCGGATTCGGCTCTCCTGTTTTTATCCTCACAGACATCTGTCGTCATATTCAGGAGAAGCCGGATCATCCGCGGTAAATGCCGACTTCATCGAACATTCTCTCCACTTCCCTGTCGTTCTTCACCTTCCGCAGACTGTAGATCTCGTCCACCACTTCCAGCAGGCGGTCAAACTTCCGGTTCTCGATGCAGGTAAGCCCTTCGGCCTTCAGCCGGTCAAAACGCGCGCGGTCGGTGTAATCCCCCGGGTGCTGGATCATCATCATGAAGAAGGACCGGACAAAGCTCTCCTGCCTGAACAGGATGGTATTGATGCGCCGCCGCATTTCCTTCAGCTGTCCGTCAAACTCCGAGGTACCCATGTCGATGGAATACCTGGCCGCCTCGGCAAGGTTCATGAAGGAGGCGATCTCGTTCTCCGTCGCCTTGTCCTTCACCTGTTCAAACTGGTTGATCATGGATTCCAGATCGTGGGTCTGAATGGTCCCCTGATAGCGCTGATGCAGGTGGGCCACCTGCTTATAACATTCCATCAGGTCATTTTCGGCCTCGGCGACGGCCTCCGGGTCCGTGGTGCGGGAGAGGACAGTCCTGATCCGCAAAAGCCTGATCCGCACATCGTCCAGGTCTGTGTCCACCACCCGCTGTTTCATCTGGGAGGTCCGCTCCAGCAGGTCGTTCACTTCCTTGATCAGGGAGAAGGTATCCTTCAGATCGATCTGCCCTTCAAAGCGGCTGTAGAAGTTCTGGTCCTGCATGCGGAGACCTACCGCCGGAACGGAAACACCAAGCCGCAGGTTCCCCGCCTCGTTCATCTCGTAGTCGCAGATGATCTCGGTGCCCTGAAGGATCACCCCTTCGGAAAATGCCTTTCCCGGGATCCGGTAGGTCCCGATGTACCGGTTGTCGTCCACAGGCTCGGGAATCTCTCCCTCCCAGAGGCTGAAGGTCAGCGCATCATCGCTTCCTCCGACCAGCTGCCAGGCTGCCCGGAAGGTTACGGTTCCGGTCTTGGGAAGCGGATCGTTCGCCTCCACCAGATAGACGGGAACAGGAATGCCGCCGGGACGGTCCAACGCCTTCACGGCAATGGAATGAGAAGCCGGGATGGACTGAATGCTTGCCAGTGTCCTGGTGATGGTAATCTTTTTGGGCGGCAGACACGGAACCCCTTTTGCGTCTTCGATCCTCAGCATAAAATGATGCTCGCCCGTTTCTCGCAGAGGCACCTGGAGGATCCCCTGCCGGACAATGCTCACCCGGCCCGAATCGAAGGGTTCCTGACCGCCGGCGTCTTCCCCGGTCAGTCTTGCAGTTCTCAGTTCCCCGTCGGAGACCAGCACGGCGATCTTCGCTGTATCGGTGCTGGTCCGCGCCTCGTAGCGGATCCGGATCTTTTCTTCCTCCGGTACTTCATCTATTTTTTCCTTGCGGGAATGGCGCGCGTCCTCCCAGTTAATCGTCTCGGCGTAGATCGACGCGCCTTCCGCCACCGCGGTCATCGGGTTTACGGCCGTGCCCACGGGAATATCCAGCAGTCGGCACACCTCGTCCCGCAGCGGGGCGTACATGGTGGGGCCTCCGATGAAAACGATCTGGTCCACGTTCCCGGATGCAACTCCCGCACGCTTCATGGTCTCCCTGGCCAGGGAGGCTGTCTCCTGGGCCATTTCCCGGATCACCGGCTCCAGATCCTCCCGTGTCAGCCGGAGGTCCAGACAGATTGGCTGACCGGCCAGGTCCTCTGTTCTGAGTTTTTCCTCTTCCATCCAGATATCCGCCGTCCCGGAAGAAGAAAGGGCGATCTTCGCTTCTTCCGCGGCAAATAAGGCGGCCCGGTGCAGGGCTTCGTATTCCTCCCGCTCCTGCACATCCTCCGGCAGGTCAAACTGCTCTTTCAGCCATGGCAGGATCTTCTCTCTCCAGATCCAGCGGTCCATGTCGCGGCCGCCGCACATCTCCCGTCCGCCCTGCGCCAGCAGGCTGACGTGGCCGCCGGTCAGCTGCGCCACGGAAATGTCGAAGGTTCCTCCGCCCAGGTCGTAGATCAGGAACCGTTTTTCACTGTCGTCCCTCTTCAGCACGCTCATCACCGCCGCCACAGGCTCCTGCATCAGTGCTGTCTGGCCAATGCCGGCCAGGCGGGCCGCTTCCAGGGTCGCGTCCTTTTTCATCTGATTGAAGGCAGCCGGCACGGTGATCACCGTTACGGTCTCCGGATCGTTTCTCATTTCTTCCGGCAGATAACCGTAGAGAGTCTGCAGCAGCTGAGCGCTGCATTCCACCGGATTCAGGGAAATTCCGGCATCTTTCATCTCAAAGGTCCGGCTTGTGCCCAGGTACCGCTTGAAGAGAAGTGCCGCGTTTGCCGGATTCGCGGAAGCAAGGTCAAAGGCTCTGCGCCCGTAGAACCGGTGTCCTTTTCTGTCTATATAAATTGCGGAGGGCGTGACGTCCGACTGCTCCGGGCTTTTCCATACCCGGGTCTCTTTCCCGTCAAAGGAACAGATGGCACTGTTCGTTGTTCCAAGGTCAATTCCGATATAATGTTTCATATTTTCCTCCTGCTCCCTCAGCCGCCTTCAGGCCTTGGATTCTGCTTTTTTCAGCATCACGGACGCCTTGTCGAGCTGCTTTTTTCCAAAGCCGCACAGTTCCATGATTTCCGCATCGGAAAGGCTCCCTTTCGACAGAAGGCGCATGCACCGGCCATACCGGATCCGCCTGTGGGCGAGAAAAAGATGGACGATGCCGGCCAGGGCTGCAGCAGCCACCCCCGGCGTATATAATTCTATGATGGTGTACGCCCCGGGCGCAGAGGGGTCCTTCCGTAAGGTATACAGCCCTACCGTGACGATCATGAAAACAGAAAGAATGCCGAAGCCCGTAAAAATGTATCCGGCGATCCGCTTTTCCCGCATCCAGAAGCCTCCATCGGCGGGATCAAAGACAGCTTTTGGTTTTTCCGTGAAGCCCGGAAGCCGGAGCCATTCATCGTTCCTTTCGACCAGGCGGCGTGCGGCATAATCCAGGACCAGGTCCGGGAAAAAGTCTTCCGCCTGCATTCGTTCGAGCACATCACACAGACGGCATAGCGAAAGATGACAGACGATACCAAGCAGTTCCATGTCCCGAAGCTTTCTGACAAGGATCAGATCTGACAGCTTCTCTTCCTGACTTCCTCTCAGCCAGATCTTCCCGCCAAGAACAGCGGCCGCGGCTCCTGCTGCCAGTCCCATTAATGGAACCGCCAGAGCGGAATAAAAATCCGCCCTTATTTCCCAGTCCCCCAGAAAATTCCGGGCCAGTGAAACGGCGCTGATCAGCGACACCGCAAGGCCTGCCGCAAAAAGAACCTTACCGTTGCTGATCCGGTTCTCTTTTTCTCTCCGGTACTTGAAAAACAGGAGATAAAGGGCAAGCGGGGGCATGATCACGCCAAGAAAAAGCAGCAGCGGCCAGGTCACGGAATGCTTCCGGCCCTTTCTTTCCCAGTTATCGTTATCTGTTTTCAGGTTTCCTGTCCGACTCATCCCCGGGGTTCTCCCTTACTGTCCGATGTTTTTGTCCAATGTCTTTTCTGTCCGTTTGGCTTCTCTGCCGCAGTCTTATACGGCCCCTCTTTTATGCTCTGCCGCAGAGCAGTACAGAGATATTCACTGTAAACATCATATCACAATGAAAAAAAAAGAAAAGGCGGAACACCTCCGCCTTTACTGAAACATTCCCGTAAAAATGCCGGTTCCGATCCCGACCTTTCCACCGGAAATCACATATGCTTTCATTTTCTTCTGAAGACCGGTATCTTCCGGA
>CACZSG010000177.1 GCA_902783665.1 uncultured Lachnospiraceae bacterium
ATTGTCCCACTCATTCAGCCTGAGGCCTGTGAAGCGCCATGAATCAGATATTCAAAAACTTCCCGGGAGATGTGCTGCATCTTCTGCTGTGCTGTTCCGTTGTCCTTCAGGTCTGAGGAAAGAACGGCGATCACATAGGTTGTACCATCAGCTTCTACTATTGCGATGTCATTCTCCACGAAATCTCCGTACTCACCACCCAGCTCGCCGGTCTTGTTGGCGGTCACGGCTCCTGTACCGGCAAGGCCTGCAGGCAGTTTCCAGGTCCTGGTCTGTTTCTTCAGAAGGTCGTACATGAATTCAGAAGCATCTTTGCTGACACAGGTCCCTTCACTGATGGCAGCAAGAATATCGCGGCAGTCGTTGGCAGTGGTATAATTGTCGCCCTTTGGATTCTGCTCCAGGAACTTTCTGCCCACTTCAGTACCTTTATAACCGTGTTTTTTGCAGAAATCGTTGACCACCTTCATGCCTTTTTCAGCGTCTCCGCCGCCCAGTTTTTCCAGGATGGTATTGGCGGCTGTATTATCGCTTACGGTGATCATATCTGTCAGCAGCTGCTGAAGCTGCCCTTCCCAGGATTCCTCGAATTCCATCGGCTTCTGCCCTTTTTCGGGGTACAGAACTTTTTCGCAGACTGTGGCCATGATAAATACTTTAATGACGCTGGCTGACTTAATCTGTATGTCCCCGTTTGTATCCGCGTATTCACCGTCTGTGGGCACCGCCAGGCTGACGGCCCAGGTCTCTCCGGCCTTGTCTGTTTCCTCGAAGAAATCGTGGTCCAGAATGTCCAGGAGATCCCGAAGGTGCTGTGACTCCTCGGTTTCTGTTTCCGTCTCTGTTTCGGTTTCGAGTTCCTCCACAGTCTTTGAAGCTTCTTCTGACACTCCTTCTGATGCTTCTTCTATTAGTTTTTCTGATGTTTTCTCAGAGGCATATACGATGCCGGTATGAAAGCCCTGCAGGTTCAGAATCAGAGCAAGCAGTAAAACAGGCAAAGTACATAAATGATTTCTTCTGAATAATCGTTTCAAAATGATCAACCTCACTTTCATGATTTCAGATCACCGATATGTCAAAAAAATGTACCGGGGCTCCTGTGCCTCCGGTACACCCGCTTGATCCATTACCAGGTAAACTGTGATGCCATTTTTTTGCCGGCTTCTTCCGGCGTGTCGATCTGCTGTTCCCTGGCCTTCTCAGCCTCCAGGCGGTCCTCCCGTACGTGGAAGCAGAAGTATTCGTAGTCCCGCACGATGTAGTAATAGATGTCCCTGTAAGGCCGCTCAGCGTCGTCTGAAGTGAGTACGAACAGATTGTCCTGTGCTTCTGTATAAGTACAGGTGCTGCTTACGACTGCGCTGGAATCCTCGTATACTACCTGGTCCGTCAGTTTTCCTCTCAGCTGTTCATATTCCATCAGAGAGTAATCTGTTGTCTCCTGAAAACAGCAGATCTGGGAAGAGTCGGGTTCCTGCATGGAAGCACTCTGTTTGTAAACTTTACCTCCGGCTGCCGCTTCGGGCAGCTCCTGCCACCCGGCAGGAATACTGTAACTATTGTAAACAGAAGCCGGCTCCCTCCATACTTCTTCGTTTATCAGTTCTGTCTCTGTTTCCTCTCCGGCCACGTTCCAGGCCATGCAAGGAAGCACAAGGCAGCCAAGACAGATCATCGTCATCCATTTTTCGTGCAGCTGTCGTCTGTTATTACGCATACTGTCACCCCGTGTGTTCTTATTTGTATGTTTACAGTATATACATTCAGTTGCTTTTTGTCACGAAAGACATTCTTAAAAAACATGCAACTTTATCCTACAGATTTTTCTCGCAGATATCCTGCAGGCAGCATTTATCACAGTAGGGTTTTGTTCTGGCAGTACAGATTTCTCTTCCGTGAAGAACAAAGCGGTGGCACAGTGCGTTTCCTTCTTCAGGAGGTATGATCTTCCAGAGAGCCATCTCCACCTTTTTAGGGTCTTTGCTGCCATCGGTAAGACCAATCCTTCCGCACAGACGGATACAATGTGTATCTGTGACGATGGCAGGCTTGCCGAACACATCTCCCATGATCAGGTTGGCGCTCTTTCTTCCCACACCGGGCAGTTCCAGCAGTTTGTCAAAATCGTCCGGCACCTGTCCGCCGTAGGTGTCCCGCAGCATCTTCATGCAGGCGCTGATATCTCTGGCTTTGCTGTTCCCAAGACCGCAGGGATGGACCAGTTTCTCTATCTCCTCCACCGGAGCGTCTGCAAGAGCATTTACGTCCGGATAATGAGTATACAGGTCCTCCACCACTACATTCACTCTTGCGTCGGTACACTGGGCCGCAAGCCGGACACTGACAAGAAGTTTCCAGGCCTGGTCGTACTCCAGTGTGCAGTCTGCATCCGGATAGGCTTTTTTCAGCCGTTCGATCACTGCCAGGGCAAGTTCCTTTTTATTTGTCAGGTCTTTTTCTGTCTCTGCAGGCCTGTTTTTTATCGTATCCGGTTTAGCCTTTCCGATTTTAGCAGTTTCCGTTTTTTTCTTCTCCGCTCTGGTCTTCACCGGATCTTCTGTCTTCATCAATATTCCTCCGCTTTAAGGTCATCCGCAGCCTGCTTCAAATGTATTTTACGTATAGCCAAAAGGCGGAAACATTGAATGACCTCAACGTTTCCGCCTTGCTTTCCGTGCGCTAGAGGATTCGAACCCCCGACCTTTTGGTCCGTAGCCAAACGCTCTATCCAGCTGAGCTAAGCGCACATGTCCTTGCGAACAAAAAGCATTATATACCTGTTCGCAGGGAAAGTCAAATACTTTTTTAACAGATTTAAATATATTTTTTATCTTTCAGCAAGTTCCTCTGCAAGCGCATCAAGCTTTGCTCTGCTGTCTTCGCTCATAGCGCCTTTCAAAGTAACGGTGTTCTCGGCATAGGAAAGGTTCTTGCAGCCTTCCAGCATCTTCATCATTCCTTTGGCTGCAGTGGGAGCCCAGCTGCCGTTCTCAACGATGGCTACCAGACGGTTCTGGAAGTTGTGGGACAGCAGATGATCAAGGTAAGTCTGCATCATAGGATAGATGCCGGCATTATAGGTTGTGGTCGCCAGAACCAGACGGTCGAAGCGGTATGCGTCCGCAACTGCTGCAGCCAGATCGGTACGCGCAAGGTCGTAGACGGCCGTACGGATGCCGCGCTCTTCCAGTTTCTTTGCAAGATACTCCACGGCTGCTTTTGTATGTCCGTATACAGAAGTATAGGCAATAGCAACGCCCTGCTCTTCCGGCTGGTAGGTAGACCAGGTATTGTAATAGTTCAGATATTCTGAGAGATTTCCGGTAAGCACCGGTCCGTGCAGGGAGCAGATGGTCTGAATGTCCAGCGCGGCTGCCTTCTTCAGAACAGTCTGAACCTGAGCACCGAATTTTCCAACGATGCCGATGTAGTATCTGCGGGCTTCGTCCACCCAGGGCTCATCAACATCCAGCGCGCCGAATTTACCGAAGGCATCTGCAGAGAACAGCACCTTGTCGGCGGCATCATAGCTCATCATGACTTCCGGCCAGTGAACCATGGGCGCGGCGATAAAAGTAAGAGAATGAGTTCCAAGTTCCAGAACCATGCCTTCCTTGACTGACATCTGTCTTTCGGAGAAATCGGTGCCGAAAAACTGCTTCATCATACCGAAGGACTTTGCGCCGGATACGACGACAGCCTGCGGATAGCGCTCCATAAATTTGGCGATGCTTCCTGAATGGTCCGGTTCCATGTGATGAACCACAAGGTAGTCCGGCTGTCTGCCATCCAGAATGGCATCCAGATTTTCGAACCACTGGCCGGCAAAACCTTCTTCAACGGAATCCATGACGGCAACCTTTTCATCAAGAATAACATAGGAATTGTATGCCATTCCGGCGGGAACCGGATACTGTCCTTCAAACAGATCGATCGTATGGTCGTTGACGCCTGCGTAACGGATAGTTTCAGAGATGTGCATGATTTTTTTACTCTCCTTTTTTAATTATGCTGTAGTCCGGATTCCCCTGTTATATCTGCTTTCATTTTTTCTGTCAATATCTCAAACGGCAGAAAATCCTGATTTTCCTCCAGCATTTACAATACTGTTTTACTTGTACAGCACGATCGGGTAGTTGGAATCAATATAGCTGTAGATGGTGGCAGCCGCATAGGTGGGCAGGTTCACACAGCCGTGCGATCCGTTGGTCTGATAGATGTTTCCGCCAAAGTTGCTGCGCCAGGATGCATCGTGGAGTCCCTGTCCGTCGTGGAACGGCATCCAGTAGGTTACGTCCACGTCCCAGCCTCCTGCACCGCCGCCGGTTAAGCGGAACGGGCTTGCCTTATAGGGAATGGTGAAGACGCCTGATGCCGTCTCCCTGCCGTTTCTTGGCAGACCGGAAACCACCGGTGTGTCGAATACCATGCTGCCCTCATAGTACAGATAAAGGTGCTGTGCCGTCAGGTCCACTTCCACATAGAAGCCATTGAAGTCGTCCCTGCCGTTTCTGGAAAAGCCGCGCACAGCGTAGACCGGTTCCCGCTTCACGGCGGTATTGGACTGAATATCCGCCAGCAGCTGTTCTACTTCGTGATCCTTATCGATGGAAAAGCCGTAGTCGCTGCCGTCGAAATAGATGCTTCTTCCGCTTGTCGTATAGAAAGTGCGGTCATAATGGTAGGTATCCGTTTCTTCTGCCAGGGCATAGACAAAATTGTACATGTCCTCTTCGCTGATATAGGCTTCGTCGCCGTCCATCACGATCCAGTTGCGGATTTCCTCCCAGTCCACCGTCTTCTCTTCGCTTCCGAAGGTATAGGTGATCTTCGCCTTGCAGTACTGGTTCCAGGCATTCATTTTGCGGTTCATGTCCTGATCGTCCGCTGTGATGGAAGGTGTAAAATAGAGTGCCTCCGGAATCTGAACGGTCAGGTCCTGTCCCGGTCTGTCTCCGACGACAAGCTGGTCAACTTCGTCCTTCACGATCACGCGCACGTCCGCGTCATCCATCTCGTTTCCGTATACTTCCGGCTGAATGTAATACTGCTGATTTTTGTCGTCGTACTCCAGTGTGGCGTCCACGCTCTTTACACGCGGAACGGAAAACTTTTCGGAGCTGACAGCATTGTCAAAAGTATCCTGGTCAAAGTTAAACGGAACCGTGATCTCGTAATTGTTTCCCTGGAAAAGGCTTGTAATGAGGCTGAGATTCTGCTGCGTCATGCAGTCTTTGATCTGGGAAAGCAGTTTTACCTCATCCACCTCATAACCCATATCTTTCAGTGACAGGGTAAGCACCGTTTCCCCCTGTTCAGTCACTGTTGTCACAGGGGCACTGAAATCCTTCACCATCATGGAGAGGACTTCTTTGGCGCTCTTTTCAGAAACATCGTATCCGTTCAGAGATGTTTCTTTGAAAAAGAGTCCGCTGTTGGCTCTCTGGTACAGGTAGTGGGACACGGCCAGTCCTGTAATAGCAAGGAGAAACAGCAGCACCAGGAAAATGATCAGACCGGTTCTCTTCTTCTTTCTTTTCTTTTTTGCAGATTTCACTGGTTACACATCCTTGTAAATACATATTGGAAACGCATGAGTGCGCTCCCGGACTCTTCAGAGACACTAAGACATTCTGAAAGTCCTCAATCAACTATCTTGCACCAACCTGACAGGTTAGTCAAGTGAATCATTCTTAAGATTTCATGTAAGACTGGTTACAGATTGGCTCATGACAGCCGCAGACAGCCAGCGTGTATCTTTCGTTCTGCTCCAGATGAAGTTTCATGTTTCCGATTCCGCCGATCTGTCCTGTAATATCCACATTCCACATTACATCGCTCCGCATATTCTTCTGCAGTAATGCTTCATGCAGCAAAGGTGAGAGATCCGCTCTTTCCATCCCGTACGAGATTCCGCTTCCTTCCATTTTCAGAACAGCTTCTTTGATGGACCAGCACAGGTTCAGGGCATTACTGCTGCTTCCGGCAAATTCTATGGCAAGTTCCTGCTCTTTTTTGCTGCAGATCCTGTCGAAAAGATTCTGACGGAACGGGAAGCGGCGCTCTATATCTATACCCACCGGGCTGCTGCCGGCCGCGCAGGCACAGGCAGCCGGACAATGGCTGATATTCACGAACAGGTGCAGGCCTTCACGGCACCGGGGCTTCCCGTGGCTGCCGGCCGTAAGGCCCAGATCGGCCAGGTTGTCCGCCAGCCCTGCTTTCTGCAGGGTCTCTTCCAGCAGTTTCCAGGTAAGAAGGCGCTTCTGCCTGCTGCCGGTGTTTTTCATCCTTTCAATCTCCTGCCGCTTCCATACCGGCAGATGCGCAAGAAAGGAATCCGGAACTTCCGGGAATTCTCTGTTTTCACTTTCCGGAAATTCAAGGATGTTGTATATCATAGGAATTCTCTTTTTTCACTTTCTGAAATTCAGGGATGTTGTACATCATAGGCAGTGTCCCCGTCATTTCCCGTATCATCAATGATCTTTCCCTGGGCGACCGCTTCCATGATGATGTTCTCCCTGGAATAATCCCACAGCGTTTTGGAACCGTTTCCCGTGTAGCTGTTCCGTTTCAGGACCTTGGAAAGCTTTACCTCGTGCTCGATCCATGATTTTCCTCCGGAAGCCTTGTTCAGCATGGCCGGCTGAATGTTGTCCAGTGTTCTGGCGAACCTGGCCTCGGGGGTCTTCATCTCTTCAAACTCATCCCAAAGGCTGCGCAGCTCCCTACCCTGGTCCTCCGGGAGCATGCCGAACAGACGGTCTGCAGCTTCTGCCTCCCTGGCGTGCTGTTCCGCTTTTGTCGTTTCTCCGTAGGCATAGGTATCCCCGGCATCTATTTCCACCACGTCATGCAGAAGGATCATGGTGACCGTCTTCAGCACATCTACGGGTTCGTTTGCGTATTCTTTCAGCAGAATGGCCATCAAAGCCATGTGCCATGCATGTTCCGCGTCATTTTCCTTTCTCGACCCGTCTGCCAGATAGTTCTGACGGAAGATTTCTTTTTCTTTATCCAGTTCCAGTACGAATGACATCTGACGCTGCAGTCTTTCCTGATCCATTGCTGATACCTCCCGGTTTCATTTCATTGTCAGGATCCTTTTGACATATCATGAAGCCGGGGGTATGATGAAAGCGCTTCTGTTGTCTTTCTCCCGGCCAGGCGGTCTCCGGCCCTGCCATCCACATGCTATCATTATACGAAATTAAAAGTCAATGCTGTTTTTTCTATTGACAGAAACCCTCTGTTGGGCTAATATAATCTAGTATGTTTGGATGAAACGTCCGTGTCCGATTTTCTCCAGACAGGGATTCTTTCAAAGTAGGGAGGTGTACAAGGTTGGCTAACATTAAATCTGCGAAAAAAAGAGTTGAAGTTGCAAGAGTCAGAAATGAACGGAACAAATCCGCTAAATCTGCTGTGAAGACTGCTATCAAGAAAGTGGATGCTGCTATCGCTGATGGCAACAAGGCTGCTGCTGAAGAAGCTCTTCGTGCTGCGATTTCCATCATTGACAAGACTGCCAAGAAGGGAATCTTCCACAAGAACACAGCTGCCAGAAAAGTATCCCGTCTGACAAAAGCTGTCAACACTCTGGCATAATTATATAGAACTTATAAAAGCCCGTGCGGAAATACCCTCTCCCGCACGGACTTTTTTATGCTGCTTCTGCTGCAAAACAATTCTGCATTTTCCTCTGTCGCATCAGGCAACACATCAAATGATCACCTGTTTGCTGCTGTATTTCACCAAAAGCATCTCTACGGCCAGTCTGTCCTGCAGTTTTCCGGTCTTGATGCGTGTCTCGGCGTCTGCGCAGTCTTCCACGGCACGGCGCAGTGTCTCTGTCTCAAATCTGGTAGCCGGTTCCAGGTTTTTCTGCACAGCATAGGGATTCATTTTC
>CACZSG010000178.1 GCA_902783665.1 uncultured Lachnospiraceae bacterium
GCTGACCGGAAAAATCCAATCATGTCCTTAGAACCGCATGGTCTATGGTCCAAAGATGTTACCTCTGGCATGATCAGCGGTTTCTCAAAATTCTTATTCGTATTCAACAGTTGCAGGCGGCTTCGGTGTATAGTCGTAAAGTACACGGTTGATGCCTTCCACTTCCGTGGTGATTCTCTTCACCAGATGATCAATAAGTTCAGCAGGAAGATGTTCTACGGTCACTTCCATTACATCGGTGGTATTGATGGCGCGGATAATGCACGGCCATTCGAAGGTGCGCTTTCCGTTTTTGATTCCGGTGGATTTGAAATCCGGAACTACAGTAAAATACTGCCATACCTTTCCTTCAAGGCCATTCTTTGCAAACTCTTCACGAAGGATGGCATCTGCTTCGCGCACTGCTTCCAGACGGTCACGGGTGATGGCACCCGGGCAGCGTACGCCAAGTCCCGGTCCCGGGAACGGCTGACGGTCTACCATGTTGTCGGGAAGACCAAGAGCACGTCCGACTACACGAACTTCATCCTTGAACAGGATCTTCACCGGCTCTACCAGCTCAAAGCGGTCCGCGATATCAGCGGGAAGTCCGCCGGCGTTGTGATGAGCCTTGATACCTGCTTCGCTCTCCAGAATATCCGGCCAGATGGTTCCCTGGGCCAGGAAATCCACATCCGTCAGCTTTCTTGCTTCTTCCGCGAAAACATCGATGAACTCTTCACCGATAATGTGGCGTTTGGTCTCCGGATCGGAAACGCCTGCCAGTTTGTCAAGGAAACGGTCTGTTGCGTCCACATAGATCAGGTTGGCGTTCATCTGACCGCGGAACACTTCGATGACCTGTTCCGGTTCGCCTTTTCTCAGAAGGCCGTGGTTTACATGAACACAGACAAGCTGCTGGCCTACTGCCTTGATCAGCAAAGCTGCCACTACAGATGAATCTACACCGCCAGAAAGGGCAAGCAATACTTTTTTGCTGCCGATCTGTGCTCGCAGTGCTTCAATCTGTTCAGAAATAAAAGCATTTGCAAGTTCCAAAGAAGTGATACGCTGCATGGAATCCGGTCTTCTGTCCGCTACGCTCATACATTTCCTCCTGTACTGAATACATTCGTCGGTGTCTTTGTTTCTATCCTGTATTTCGAGAGCCTATTCTACCATATGTTTTTTTATAAATCCAGTGTTTTCTAAAGATGGCCGGCGTAATGTTTCTGAAGACAGCCGGCGAAGTAGCCAATGGAGAATTTTTCCCGAAGAAATATCCGTCATCCGGGCTGGCACTTGGCGAAGCAGTGCTGTTCGGTCGATCGGCGCTGCCTCTCTCATTGAGGTCAGGTCATTTCAGTCGGCATGATGATACATCTTTGCATATTCGCCGTTCATGGCCATCAGCTCCTCGTGCGTTCCCGCTTCACGGATATCCCCGTTCATCATAAAGAGGATCTTGTCTGCATGGTGGATGGTATACAGCCGATGCGCGATCATAAAGCACGTCTGTCCCTCCCTCAGCCGGCTCATAGCCTGCAGGATCATATACTCCGTCCGGCTGTCCACCTGGCTGGTGGCTTCATCAAGAATCAGCACCTTTGCCTTTGCCAGTACACACCGCGCAATCGCGATAAGCTGCATCTCCCCGGCACTGAGCACTCCGTTTTCCGCGGAGATCCAGGTATCATATCCATCCGGAAGCTTCCCGATAAAGCTGTCACAATTCGCGATCCGGGCAGCTCGGACAATCTCCTCCTTTGTCGCATCCGGCCTGCCGTAACTGATATTCTCAGCAACGGTTCCATCAAAGATCCAGGCATCCTGCAGCACCATGGCAAACGCGCTGCGCACACCGGTTGTCGACAGTTTTAAAATATCCTTTCCATCCAGAAGAATCCTGCCGCCCTGAATCTCATAAAAGCGCATGAGCAGATTGATGAGCGTGGTCTTTCCCGCACCGGACGGTCCAACGATAGCCACGGTCATTCCTTTTTCCACATGGAAGGACACATCGTGCATCAGCGTACGCTGCGGTGTATATCCGAAGGACACGTGCTCAAATGTGATCTCCCCGCGGAGATTGTCGGGATCCAGTTCCTCCTCTGGCCGGTCGGCAGGTATCTCCTCCTGCTCCAGGAGCTTTCGGACACGCTCCATAGCGGCCTGTGCCTGCATGAGGGCTGCAATGGAGCCGGCGACCGAAAGAGCAGGAGAACTGAGCATATTCCCGTAAAACAAAAACGCCTGCAGAGAACCCAGAGTCAGTGTTCCCCGAATGATCATACTGCCGCCCAGAAGACACAGGAGAATGAAGGATACATTCCCTGCCAGGGCTCCGACGGGAATGGTAAACCCCGAGATGAACCGGGATTTCACAAAGCTGCGGGTGTTCTTCCGGTTCAGTCGGATAAAAGCCTCCAGCTTCTCATCCCCGCATCCGAAGGAGGTGATGGCGAGATGATTGACGCAGCTGTCTAAAACAAATGCATTAAGTTCTCCCTGAACATCCATCTGCTCCGCGAAACTTCTTTTCGTGCCCCATCCGATGAGCAGCATCACCGCGACGACCGCCGGCAGCGTAATGGCATAGATCAGGGTCAGTCGCCAGTTAGTGCTCAGCATCATGGCAAAAATGCTGACCAGAAGGACGGCCTCTCCGAAAAGAGTCGGGATCGAGGATTCCAGCGCTTCCCCAACGGTATGGATATCTGTGGATACGATGGACTGGATGTCTCCCGCAGGATGAGAGTCCAGATAACCAATGGGAAGCCGGTTCAGTTTCCCTGCGACCTGATCCCGCAGCCGTCTTGCCAGCGTCTGCGATATCCAGACCATTTTTTTCTGTACACATCCATCAAGCAGGTTCCCCACAAGATACAAGAGCGCCGCCATAACGGCCAGCCATCCGACGGCCTGCCAGTCTATCCCGCTGCCTGCTTTGATCGAAGTCAGCAGATCGGTGAGCCTTCCGGCAACCTTAGGCGCGGAGGCAAGCGCAACTTTTCCAACCGCGGTAAGTCCGATCGTGATCATCAGGTTTTTTCTCTGATCCGGAATGATCACAAGAACCTCTCCGGCAAAGGAAAACACGGAGTTCTTTTTATTCTTTCTCACTGTGTGCCTCCTCGCTGTAACACTGGATCCGGTAAATCTCCTGATATTCACAACAGGTCTTCAGCAGCGATTCATGGGTGCCGATACCGACCACACGTCCATTGTCCAGCACGACGATCCGATCAGCATCATGAACGGTGCTGATCTTCTGGGAGACGAGGAGTACTGTCCGACTGGCAAGCATGGTCCGCATCCCGGACCGCACTGTCTGCTCTGTGCGGGCATCCAATGCCGACAAAGCATCGTCGAAGACGTAGATCGGCGCCTCCTTGGCAAAGGCTCTTGCCAAAGAGAGACGCTGCTTCTGACCTCCGGTAAGATTCAGTCCGTTCTGCGCGACCTGAAAATCCAGTTTCTGGGGCTTGCGGTTCACCACCTCGTCACAGTTGGAGGCTTGCAGAGCCCGACGGATCCTGTCCTCGCTTATGGAATCGCTGAAGGCTGTGATATTCGCCCGCAAAGTATCCTGAAAAACCTGCAGCTTCTGCGGCGCGTAAGAGATGTTTCTCCGCAGATACGCCGGATCCATCCTGCGTATGCTGACGCCGTCGATCAGGATATCGCCGTTCGTCAACTGGTACAGACCCTGCAGAAGGTTCATGAGGGTGGTTTTTCCGCTCCCAGTCGCCCCGATGATCGCGGTGGTTTTTCCTGCTTCCGCGCAAAAGGAGATTTGAGAGAGGACCTGCTCAGTTCCGGAATAGCCGAAGGTCACGTCCCGGAACTCGATCCCGCCCTCTGTAATCCCGGCGGCTTCCGTTCCCGTTTCCCGGGTCGGGACTGTGTCCAGCAGCTCCATGATCCTGGAACTTGCCACCCCTACCTTCGGGAACAGATTTGCCAGGACCGGGACCACCGTAAGCGCTGTGATGAAATATGCGATGTAGTTGAAGATGAGCAGCAGGTCACTCATCGAAACCAGGCTGTGCTGCAGCTGTACCGCTCCGATGAGATAGACCGCGATCACAGCCCAGTTCATAATGACCAGTGTAATGGGCGTCAGGAAGTTGGTGGGTTTGTTGACCTCGATATAAGCTTTAAACAGTTCTGCGTTGGCAGCCGCCATTTTTTCTTCTTCCAATGTCTCGTTTCGAAACGCACGGATCGTTCTGGTCCCCACCAGCTTTTCCCGGAACAGCAGATTCATGCGGTCTGTAAGCTTCTCAATATGTCCGAAGGTCTGCTGCACCCGCAGTCCTCTGTTGGTCATAAATACGGCAGCCGCGGAAACAGCAGCCAGCACCACTGTCCCCAGGCCTGGGCTGATCATGAAGATCAGGATCAGCATGCTGATGACCACAAAAAATGCCATCATGCTGCTGCGGCAGAGATTGATGAGCAGAAGCTGTACCTGGCGCGTATCCGACATGATGCGGGTCACAAGGGAAGAACTACCGAAACGGAGCATATCCTGCGGGGAGAGGGAAAAAATCTTCCTGATGCAGTCCTCCCGGACCTCCTCGACAAAACCGGCCACAGCCCGTGCGCTCATATAGGAAGTAACAGCGGTGCAGAGAATGGCCAGTACCGTAAAGGAAGCCATTTTCACACAGCTTTTGACGATCAGGTCCATATTTCCCGCCGCGACTCCCTGGTCGAGTATGGTCTTCATCTCCCGAAGGATCAGAAAGGTCTGGATATAAACCTGTATCCCCAGAAAAAGGAAGTTGACCAGAACAGCAGGGACCTGTTTTTTTATGTATCGTTTGAATAATCTCAGCACAATATTCACTCTCTCCAGTATCAATCGGGGTTCCATGGTTCCCCGCGTATTACGGGAACCTTGATCTGCGCGCCTTCCTGCCCTTTTTTCGCGTATTGTCCGTATACTTCTTTACCCCAGCCTCGCGGCATCAGCCTGACATCGGGCTTTTTCAGCGCATCTCCCCTTGCCCAGGCGTACATACTGATGTTTTCGAGCAGATAATCATCCACCTGTTCGGAGAGTCCTTCTTCCTTTTCCACTTCACGGTCCGGCTCAATATAGACCACATAACGGCTGTCAGCCATGTCCGGGTATATCTGAAGAGCGGCGATCCCAAACCGGTCCGCCACTGCGTCCCGGATCATCTCCAGCAGCAGGGGACCCTCCAGTTTCTCCCCGGAAAGATTAGCCACATCCCCGGCCTTGGTCCGGAAATGGATCATCGGGGTAGTGCCGTAAAAACCGTCCACATGGATGATATCATGGATCCGGTAGCGGTACAGGCCCGCATTGGTGGTCATAAGCAGCTCGTAATCCTTCCCTGCCTCCAGTTCATGGGCCAGGAGAGGGGCTCCTCCGCCCCGTGGAAGAAATTCAAAGAAATAACCATATATCATCAGGGCGCCGGACGGTGTTTCCGGTTCCATGGGTATATTTATATTTGCTTCGCTGGCCCCATAACCGCAGTCCATGAAAAGAACATCCTCGGACATATACTGGCGCACTGCCTCTGCATAAACCCCGATTGAGCCGGAGAGCCAGAAAAAACATACGGCCAGTTCCGGCCAGTAATACTTCGGGACCAGCCGCCCCTCCAGATACATTTGGTGCAGTTCTTCCGCCCGGTCAGGGTCGGGAATCAGTACTTCCTTCATCGCCTCCCGGACATCCTCCGGAAGTTCGTACCGGCATGTGCCTGTCCGGATCTCTTCGATCAGTTCCTCTCCATGTTCCAGGACATAGCATATCATGTTCTCCAGCCTCTTTGCATTCGTGCTGAACACAGCGCCGACATTCCGGTAATAGAGACCGCAGCGCATGGCCACATGAAAATACGCCTCATCATCGAAGTAATTGAAAAGGTTCAGAGGAACCGCCATCATCTTTTCAGCGTTATCGGCCTTTCCTTCGATCTGAGTGGAGAAACCGGAAGCGGACCCGACGGGCAGTCCCCCCTCGGTTCTTCCCACGGAAAGGGTGCCGATCAGGTTAATGATCTTCATCCGTTTGTCAAGAAACGCCGGCAAAACGTCGCAGGCGACGGCACGTTCCATATTCTTGATCTTTCCCGCGGCCATACGGGGCGCTATCTCCCTCTGGCTGATAGGAAGCAGCTTAACCGCACCGGTGGTTCCCGTTGTCCTGACAAAATATTGTGTGGTTCCTTCAAACAGAATGTCCGACGCGCCTTTTGCCATTTCCTCTATACTTGACGCATAATCTCTCCATTCCGAGATCGGAACCTCCCTGCGAAAATCCTCCACGGTTTGTATTTCGGAAAAATGATGTTCTTTCCCGTATCTTGTGTCCACATTGGCCCGAACTATGTCCAGCAGTACAGAACTCTGCACCTCTTTGCATCGTTCCAATAAGGCCCGGTGCATGCGGTACATGTTCACCTGATCCATGTCAAGCATCAGCTTTGTCATGCTGCATGCTTCAGATGCTTTCAGAAATGTGTCCACCTGTTTCCGGGAGACCGGCTTTTGCAGCAGTTTCAGAGCGATCGCTCCTTTTATTTTTGCAGTCAGGCTCGTCTTCATAATATTTTCTCCTTCTGTAGACTGTATCGCGCTCATATACGCGGGTCAGGGTCATCTCTCCAGCGGATGGTGGCAGGCGCACAGACGGCCGTCCTGCCTCAATGTCAGCTCCGGACGCTGCTGCCGGCACA
>CACZSG010000179.1 GCA_902783665.1 uncultured Lachnospiraceae bacterium
CCGCCGCAGAAGAAAAACCATTCACACTGGAACAGGTAGTGGTCCTGAGTCGCCACAATATCCGCTCGCCCCTGTCCACCAAAGGATCGGTGGTGGATGATCTTTGTGACCACGACTGGTTCGAATGGACCTCGAATCCCAGCGAACTTTCTCTGCGCGGCGCTATGCTGGAGACAACGATGGGACAGTATTTCCGCCTCTGGCTGGAAGAGGAGGGACTGTTTCCTGAAAACTATATTCCCGATGAAGGGGCTGTGCGTTTCTACGCCAATGGACTGCAGCGCACGCAGGCAACGGCACGCTATTTCTCGGCAGGGCTTCTTCCGGTGGCAGTGGTCCCCGTGGAATGCAAGGTGGGATACGATGAGAAAGACAACACGTTCCTTCCCAATGTCTATTTCCTGAATGACGCCTACGAGCAGGATGTCCTTGAGGAAATTTATAAGAGAGGCGGCGGAGAGGAACTTCAGGGACTGCGCGCCTCGCTGGATGATTCTTTTCGTCTGGTGGCCGAAGTCCTGGACATGGAAAAGACGGAAGCATTCAAGAGCGGACAGTACGGTAACTTCCTGGAGGACGGAAGCGTCTTTTCCCTGGAACTTCTGAAAGAGCCTAAGATCCAGGGACCATTGAGTACAGCCGTTTCGCTGGCTGATGCGCTGGTGCTGCAGTATTACGAGGAGCCGGATGAAAAGAAGGCGGCATTCGGACATGACCTCAGTGAAGAGGACTGGAAGACCATTGGCCTGATCCTGAAAGCCAACCTGGACATCAGGTTCGGGACACCGCTCTTGGCTGTGAACGAATCACACCTGATGCTTGAAGAACTCTATTCCGAAATGAATACAGAAGACAGGCAGTTTACTTTTCTGTGCGGACACGATTCTACAGTCGCCAGTGTGCTGTCGGCCCTCGGCGTAAAGGAGTATACGCTGCCGGGAGCCATCGAGCCGACCACACCCATCGGAGTTAAACTGGTATTTGAGCGGTGGAAGAGTGCAGCAGGTGAGTCTTTCTATAAGGTAAACCTGGTCTATCAGAGCGTGGAACAGCTTCGCTCCATCCAGCCCCTGTCCCTGGATACGCCGCCGATGATCGTTCCTGTTTATTTCGAGGATGCGCAGGCTGATGAAAATGACATGATCCCGGAAAAGGAACTGTTGGGACTTTTTGAAGACAGGATCAGCACCTATGCTGAACTGGAAGAAATATACGGGGAAGCAGAATTAGAAGATGCGGCATGATAAAAAAGACCTTGGCGGAAGCTTAAACAGCGACCGCCAGGGCCTTTTTTTGAAATTCCCTCTGCATAGAAGGCTATGAATGGACTTGCTGTAGTTCATGAATTGCCGGCAAGATAGGCTGCATAAGCGGCTGCATTGCCGGCATGTTCTGTGTTTGCGATAATGCCGAGATAGACATGATCCGGAAAACCGGCTTCCTTAATACAAGGAAACCCGGATATTTCAATACCCATGGGATAGGTTTCTGTCTCTGAATGATAGGTGACAGAAGGATCCGTCAGGACCTCAGATGCATTGTCTGACAGGATCTCAATATTCTCGACAAAATAAGGCTCAAGCCAGGTCAGTCCCTGTTCTTTGGAAAAGGAGTCGAGATTCATCAGAAAGCCGTTCTGAGAAAAGGCATCAAAGGCTTCCTGGTTCATAAGGACAACGTCAAGCTGCCTGTTGTCGATGGCGGCCAGGATCTTTACCTGCGATGCGTGCACATAGGAGGCGTCCACCTCCTGAAGATTTTCCGTAAGAGCCAGATTGCGGATCGTCTTTACCACGCTGTTTTTTTCATCCGGATGCAGGTGATCAATAAATTCTTCTGTGAGATGATGATCCAGTGTTTCGCCGATTTCCAGATTGACATAGGCCAGATACAGCTGAGGATACTCAGCTGTCACATTTCTCCAGGCAATATAGCCTGCGGCATAGATGCATACACAGATCAGAAAGATGGGCAGCTTATAATAGTCCCAGATATACTGGAGCCTTGCGGCTCCTTTTAATTTGCCCTGCGTCTTACGAATATTCTTTTCTGATCGGTTCATCTTAATTCCCCAGTATCGCCAGCATCCCCTGAGGCCTCAGTATTCTCAGTGTACTCAGTATCCTCAGGATTCTCAGCGTCCTCAGCGCCCTCTTCAGACTGTCCGGACGATTTTTTCTCGCATTGAATCAGGATATTCTTAATAAGGATCGAATTCAGGAATGCACAGGTTCCCATCCCGAAGATAACGAGTGGTGTCATCACATAGATGATGAGAAGCGCCATGATGGCGTAGACAGCTGCCATCAATGCGCTGCACAGCAGAAAACGCATGCCCAGCATGATGGCGTTTTTGAACATGGCGGCTGTCGTATTTTCAAAGTGCGCCAGAAGAGGAAAGATCCACATGAACAGGATCAGCCAGCCGACACAGGCAACGATAAAGACTGCTGCCACGATCGTCCAGAAGGGCGATGTTTTGTAAAGACGCAGCAAAACCCAGCCATCAACGATGATCATGGCTCCCGAGACGGTCATGATAAGGCCGATGATGGTTCCCTGTTTAAAGTTTTCCCTGAAAGAATGGAAGAAGGCCCGGGTAACATATCCTTCCTCATCACGGGCCATCTTCTGGCAGGCATAGAACAGAGCCGTAGTTGCCGGCCCGATGGTGATGACCGGAATACAGCAGACAAACCAGAGAATGTTCAGCCAGACACTGTTGACGAGCATTGTTATAAACTGAAGGACCGGGCTGTCCGGATCAAGTATACTTCGCATCTTCAAATTCTCCTTTGGTAGATTCGCGGTAAAGCAGTTCGGTTTCGGTGTGGACAGTCCGGAAATTCAGGTCCGGCTGCTGGATTCGGTTCATGATCATTCTGGCGGCGGACAATCCCATGATCTGACTGTGGATATGGCAAGTCGTCAATGGCGGTGTGACAACTTTGGATTCCGGAGAATCATCAAAGCCGCACAGCATAATATCATCCGGACAGGAGATGCCCATTTCCCTGAATATGATCAGCATGTCAACAGCAATAAAATCATTTACGCATATGAACAATTCCGGAAGAGCATCCATTTTTTTGACATGCTGTCTTAAATACTCCCTGTAATCAGTTCCGTGCGGATGGATCTCCGTCAGGCAGTAGGCATCGTTGATGGGGAGAGAATACAGGTACATCGCTTCCCGGAAAGCCATGAAGCGTTCAAAGAAGGAACGGCAATGAAGCGGCTGCCCGATGAAGCCTATTTTTGTGATGCCCTTCTGCTTTGCTTCTTTGATGACCTGATAGATGCCCGACGCGTTTTCCATAATAAGGAGATCTGCCGGCAGCGGAGACGCAAAAGTACTGACCGGAGCATCTACGAGCAGAACGGGCAGTCCGAGGTCGCAGATCATCTTACAGTAGGGATACTGGAATATTTCAACGCAGATGATTGCCGCAGTATTCTCTTTATGAAAGGTAATGGGGAGTTTAAGCTGCTCAAAGTGCTCCTCCATAATCCGGTGAATCGTCATGCTGTACCCGAGAAGGGAGAGTTCATACTGAAATTTATCCAGCATGGTAGAGGCAAAATGAGAGCCATCGACAAACATTCCCGTAAACAGAGCGATCTCTCTTCTGGTACTGCCGGCAGCAGGAGAGGGAAAAGCCGGATCAGGGAAAACGGCTTTGATCTCTTCCTGGACACCGGCATAGGAAAAGGTCTTATAACCCATCTCCATTGCTTTCTGAAGAATCTTTTCTTTTGTCGTGTCTGCCAGAATACCTGTATTGTTAATCGCTTTGGATACCGTATTGCGTGAGAGCCCCAGTGCATCGGCGATATCCTGTATCGTTACCCGGCGTGCCATCCTTGCTTCCCTCCTTTTTCATTTTTTATAGTAAAACAAATTTTTATCTCTGTTTGTTTAAAATGATAATGCAAAAATGTAAAAATGTCAAATCGTGATGTAAAAACGTAAAAAATGAGAGACATAAACATAGACAAGGAAGGCAATAAATACCTGGAACAGAAATAAATTGTGCAAACGCACAATTTCATGTTGACATAAATGTAAAATAATGATAAAGTCAGATTGTCATATAACAAGATAGATGGTGCAAATGTAAAAAGTTCGAACGGTTTCATTCACATCTCTCTTAATGGAAAGGAGTTAAAATGGGTAGTATTAGTCAGACTGCGGCCGGAAAAGGATCACCCGGACGTCTTCACAATACCTGGGTTTATGTGAAACAGCACTGGCAGCTGTACCTGTTCTTTCTGGGACCTGCACTGGTGCTGACGCTTATATTCAGGTATGGGCCGATGGGCGGCATACTGATCGCATTTCAGAAGTACAATCCTATCAAGGGAATTCTGGGCAGCAAGTTTGTAGGCTTCAAGTATTTTGAACAGTTTCTGTCTTCACCGGATTTTCTCAGGTACCTGGCAAATACATTGAAACTGAGTATCTTCGGGCTGCTTTTCGGCTTTCCGGTTCCGATCATCCTGGCGCTTTTGCTGAACAGGATTGAGAGTTCCAAGATCAAGCAGAAAATACAGCTGGTCCTTTACTTACCGAACTTTATCTCAGTCATTGTTCTTTGCGGTATGGTCCGTATCCTGCTTTCTGTAACCGGCCCTCTGAATATGATGCTGGGGACCAGCATCAACTTCCTGACGATACCAGCGGCTTTCCGTCCGATCTATATCATCAGCGGAATCTGGCAGGGCGCCGGATGGGCCTCCATTATGTATACGGCAGCTCTTTCAAATGCCAGCAAGGAACTGAAAGAAGCAGCTCAGATTGATGGAGCGAACATCTTCCAGCAGATTAAAACCGTTGAATGGCCGGCCATCAAGGACATGGTCGTCATACAGTTTATACTTCAGGCCGGAAATATTATGAGTGTTGGTTTTGAAAAAGCCTACGCGCTGCAGACGGATCTGAACCTTGCTTCATCTGAGATCATTTCCACCTATGTGTACAAAAAGGGTCTTCTGAGTGGAGACTACAGCTTTTCAACGGCAGTGGGTCTGTTCAATACGGTGATCAATGTTATTTTCCTGTTAGCTGTAAACCAGATCGTGAAGAAGATGAATGAAGGCCAGGGCTTATAAGAGAGGAGAAATGGAAAAATGGGAAAGAAGAAATCGGAATTTTCCAGACATTCGACTGGTGACAAAGTATTCCTGATATCCGGATACATTCTTCTTGGACTCTTTGTTCTGGCAATCATTGTTCCTGTGATCTACATCATTATCGCTTCGTTTATGGATCCCATCACTCTGCAGAACAAAGGAATTGTGTTTGATGTGGAGAAATGGACTCTGACGGCGTATGAACGTGTCATGGGTAACAAACAAATCTGGATAGGTTTCAAGAATGCCATGGTGTATTCGCTGCTGTTTACCTTCCTTTCTGTTCTGATCACGATGCTCTGTGCATACCCGCTTTCAAGACAGGATTTCAAGGGAAGAGGGTTTTTCAATACGCTGTTTATGATTACCATGTTCTTTGGCGGCGGACTGATCCCCACCTACCTGTTGATCAGCAGCCTTGGCATGCTGGATTCCATGTGGGCGGTTATTCTTCCCGGTGCATTCAGTGTCTGGAACATGACGATCGCCAGAACTTATTACAAGGGAATCCCCGCGGAACTTCGCGAAGCAGCCGATGTTGACGGGGCCAACGAGCTGACATTCTATTTTAAGATTCTGCTTCCGGTGTGTACTCCGATTATCGCAGTGCTTGCTTTGTGGCAGTTTGTAGGAATGTGGAACAGCTATTTTGACGCGATGATCTATCTGAATTCATCGTCCAAACAGCCTCTTCAGCTGGTCATGCGTGCCATCCTGATCCAGAACCAGCCGGAATCGGGCATGATCGCGGATATGCAGAGTACTGCGCAGAGAGCACAGCTTGCCGAACTGCTGAAATATGCTACGATCATCATCTCCAGCTTCCCGCTGATGTTTATGTACCCGTTCTTCCAGAAATATTTTGATACGGGAATCATGGCAGGATCTGTAAAAGGTTAACATCATTTGTCAGTTTTGCAGCTATACAGATGCATTCAAAAGTGTGTGAACACATGAAATGGTTTTCATTTATATCAAAGGAGGATACTATGAGAACAAGAAAAATCGTGTCCGTATTGTTTACGGCAGCCGTTGCGGCGGGCATGCTCTCCGGTGTGGCATCAGCAGACGAGTATACGTTCCCGCTGGAAGAAACTGCTACCTTTACCGGTATGATCAGCTACCCGTCCGGAACAGAAGAGGACCAGAACAAACGCACCATCTTCAAACGCCTTGAAGAAGAAACAAACGTACATATCGAATGGACCGCGATTTCTTCTGACCAGTGGGGAGACAAGATCGGCCTGAACATGGCGAATGTGAATTCTCTTACCGACTTTGTCTGGAACGCCAGCTTCAGTGACAGCGATCTGCTCCGTTATGCGGACCAGGGCATTCTTCTCGAGCTTGAAGATTACATCGACGAATACATGCCGAACCTGACAGCAGTCTTCGAAGCATATCCCGAGTACAGAACCATGTGTGAGGACGAAGACGGACATATCTGGGCTCTTCCCTGGATCGAGCAGCTGGGATCAGGCAAGACAGCCATCCAGACAGTTGGTAACAACATGAGCTATATCAACAAGAAATGGCTCGATTTCCTTGGCCTTGAGGTTCCGACAACCATCGATGAGTTTGAGCAGACCATGATTGCCTTCAAGGAGAATGAGTCAAATCTTCAGAAAGAATTCGGTATCGAAGGCTCCATCATTCCGATCTCCTGCATCGTGAACGACAATGACCTGAATATCCTGATCAACGGCTTCGGCGATGGAATCGGTGATGTGGATATGGGCAACCATATTGCTGTTAATGATGACAAGCAGGTTATCTGCACAGCGGTAACGGATGGATTCAAAAGAGGCCTCGAGTGGCTCCACAAGCTGTATGATGAGGGACTGATCGATCCGGAATGCTTTACCCAGGACTGGTCCACCTACGTTGCAAAAGGAAAATCCCACCGTTATGGTGTCTGCTTTACATGGGACGTTGCGAACATCGACAATATCGAAGACTATGTTCCCTTCTCTCCGCTTGAAGCAGACTGCAGAAGCGTAACACCGCAGAACACTTCTTTCACCTCCGGATTTGACCGCGGCCGCTGCGTCATTACCGGTGTGTGTGACAATCCTGAACTGCTTTGCACATGGATGGATAAGATGTATGATCCGTTCCAGTCCCCGCAGAACAACTGGGGAACCTACGGCGAAGATGACGAGTTTGATATCTTTGTCCTTGGCGAGAACGAGAACGGCGAGCCGATGCTGCAGCATGCACCGCTTGGAGATGCTTCTCCTGTAGAAGTTCGTGAAGCTGAATGTGTCAGCGGACCTCTTGCAATCCTTGACGAATACTATGGTGTATATGTAACCTGCCCGGATGACGCCCAGTACCGTCTGGACTGGATCGAAGAGTACTATACTCCTTACATGATCCACGATTATGTTTATCCGAAGGTGCTGATGTCCATGGACGATACGGATAAGCTGACCTATATCCAGCCGGATCTGATCTCCTACATCAATTCCAGCAAGTCTGCGTTCATTATGGACGGCGTGACAGATGATTCCTGGAATGATTATGTTGCACAGGTCGAGGCATATGGTCTGGATGAATACCTCGCGATCTACCAGAAATATCTTGACGCATATTATGCCGGCTAATGTCAGGAAAAAAACGCTGCATGTAAGGCATAATGCTTAAGCAGATACCTGAAATGTAGAAACAGGCAGTTTACGACAGCCCTGCAGATTGTATTGTTCTGCAGGGCTGTATTCATAACAGGAAAGAACAGGGAAAAATATGATCAGTCAGACATTGAGAAAAGCAAGACAGACAGAAGAAGCCTTCGAAAAACGGATTGAAAAGAAAAGCAGGCCTCTTTTTCATCTTTGTCCGCGAACCGGATGGATGAATGATCCCAACGGATTTACATTCTATCAGGGGAAATATCATTTGTTTTATCAATATTATCCCTACGATTCTCTTTGGGGGCCGATGCACTGGGGACATGCCGTCAGCGAGGATCTGCTTCGCTGGACTTACGCGCCTGCCGCACTTGCTCCGGATGAACCCTATGATAAGGATGGCGTTTTTTCAGGCAGTGCTCTGCAGCTTCCTGATGGCCGGATGCTGATCGCATATACAGGTGTGCTGGAAATGACCGGCGAGGATGGCCTGAAGACCTGCCGGCAGACCCAGTGCGTGGCGGTAGGCGATGGATTTGATTTTGAAAAATACGCGGAAAATCCGGTCATATCGTCAGACATGATCCCGGAAGGCGGAAGCCTGGTGGATTTCCGGGATCCGAAGCTTCTGACGGCACCTGACGGGACGTACCGGATGCTGGCGGCAAACCGGACAGCGGGTGACGGCAGCCAGCTTGTCCTGTACAGGAGCACCGATGGATTTCATTGGGAATTTCATAAAATTTTCGCTGAAAACAGCCAAAGGCTGGGCAGAATGTGGGAATGCCCTGATTTTTTTGAACTGGATGGAAAGGGTGTTCTTCTGGTGAGTCCGCAGGATATGCTTCCGAATGGTTTTGAATATCATAATGGAAACGGTACCCTGTGCCTGATCGGGTCATACGATCCCGACAGTGAGACATTTATTCCGGAGACCGACCAGGCAGTTGATTATGGAATTGATTTTTACGCCATGCAGACCATTCTTTCTCCGGACGGCCGGAGAATCATGATCGGATGGATGCAGAACTGGGATACAATCGGGATTCGTGAGGAACGAGCCCCGTGGTTCGGTCAGATGTCGCTTCCAAGAGAGCTGCATATCAGGAATGGAAGACTTTTCCAGTCGCCTTTAAAAGAACTTGAAAGCTTCCGCAGAAATAAAGTGGAATATGATCAGATCAGGGTAAAGGGAAACGG
>CACZSG010000180.1 GCA_902783665.1 uncultured Lachnospiraceae bacterium
AGAAGGAACTGTAAACGATGCTGAAATTTGACACGAGAGACAAAAAACCAAAACTATGGAATCTGGCCGGGGTTACTGCGGCAACGGCGGTCTTTTTTGCTGTGTGTCTGCTGACGCCTGTGAAGGAACCTCCGGCACTGGCCGGTGCCGTGCTGGTCCTGTATTTTACGACGGCTTTCATTCTGCTGGTCAGCGGCTTCCGGAAGCAGATACAGTACAATCCGTATTCCTACAATACCATCATCTATATGGGTTTTGCGCTTTTTGACCTGTCTGTCATCATGACACATACCGTGCTTACGGTCCGGATGGTGCTGGATCCTGCTTCGTATCAGGAAAAAGAGATTCTTTACGTGCTTCTGAATTCGGCCAGGAATTATATGTTCCTGTCTCTGCCTTTTATTCTGATCTTCTCGGCAGGGCTGTGCATTTCGAATCTGTTCTTGATCCGGCATGAAGGGCGGCGCTTTGTCAACCTGCTGGGCATCATCCTTTCCTTCCTCATGATAGGCGGCGAAGAGTTCCTGCTGCGCTACGATTCTTATCTGGCAGGAAGCGGGGACAGGTACATGCTCCATGCGCTTCTTTCGAATCTGTTTGCGGCCGTGTATCTGTATTTTGAATGTATGCTGGTCGGTGCCATTGTCGCGGATGTGATTGCGGCACGGTATGAACCGGAACCGGACAGGGACTTCCTGATCATCCTGGGCTGCGGTATCCGAAAAGACGGCTCTCCGTCCCCGCTTCTTCGCGGCAGGATCGACAGGGCGCTGGCTTTCGGGAAGAAACAGAAAGAACAGACCGGCAAGGATCTGACGTATATCACTTCCGGCGGACAGGGCCCGGACGAGGTGGTATCCGAAAGCGCGGCCATGAAGAATTATCTCCTTGATCAGGGAATACCGGACTGCCGGATTATACAGGAAGACCGTTCGACCAGTACCATGGAGAATATGCTGTATTCCAGGGAGATCATTCAGAGGGTTGACCCGGAAGGAAAGGTCGCTTTTGCCACGACAAATTATCATGTCTTCCGCAGCGGTCTCTGTGCCAGACGCGTAAAAATGCGGGCTGTAGGAATAGGAGCAGAGACAAAATGGTATTTCTGGCCCAATGCGTCCGTGAGAGAATTTGTCGGGCTTCTGACGGAACATCGGGGAAAACAGGCGCTGGTCTTCGGCGGACTGTCTGCAGTCTATGTAATACTGACATGGCTTGTCTATCGTTAATGGGGGCAGGCACTGACGGAACGGTTCCGGCGGCTGTCTGAACAACGCTGCAAAGGCAGCAGGTTTTTTGAAAGGCTGAAAATGGAGATCGATTATAAAAGAATGGCAGAAACGGACACCTCCGGTTTTGTCCTGCTTGCGGATTATGTTCCTGCCGTGGTCCAGGAGATCCGCTACTATTCCACCTATAATTTTATCGGGGACAGGGTCGACGGGTATGAGGAACCCTGCGCGATCCTGACCAGACAGGCGGCCAGAGCCCTGAAGGGAGTCAGCAATGAAATGAACGCCCAGGGATACCGGCTGAAGGTCTTTGATGCCTACCGGCCGGCCGCGGCCGTCAGACATTTTATCCTTTGGGGGATCGAAGACCTGGATATGCGGATGAAACCGTTTTTTTATCCTGATCTTGAAAAACAGGAACTCTTTGCCAGAGGATATATCGCCAAAAGATCCAGCCACAGCAGAGGAAGTACGGTGGACCTGACTCTTCTGGACATGCGCACCGGGAAAGAGGTGGATATGGGTTCTCCCTTTGATCTGTTCAGCGAGATCTCCCATCCGGACAACAGGAACGTAACGGAAGAACAGTACAGAAACCGGATGCTGCTGCAGGGCGCCATGGTCAGGAACGGATTTGTGCCGCTTGACTGTGAGTGGTGGCATTTTACACTGGAACGGGAGCCTTATCCGGATACTTATTTTGATTTTCCGGTATCTTCGGAGTACTGGAGATAGACAGCGGTTTTTACCCGGGAAAGCCGGGGAGAGCCGGCTTTTGGACAGATAAAGAAAGGTGAAGATCAGGTGGAACTGGAGAGAATTCAGGAAGTACTTAAGAAAATAGAGGACGGAACAGTGACTTCGGCGGAGGGACTGGAACTGCTTGCTCCCATGCTGCAGCAGGATCTGAAAGTTCAGGACTATGCTGATATCGATCTGAACAGAGGCTTCAGGCAGGGCATGCCGGAAGTGATCTACGGGGAAGGAAAAACGGCGGAACAGATAGCAGGCATTGCCGCGGCCATGGCGGAACGGGAAATCGGAAATATCATGATCACCCGCCTGTCGGCAGAAAAAGCCCGGGAAGTGGGAAAGAGCATACCCATCGATTACGAAGCCATCCCGAGGATCGGTTTCGTGAACCGCCGGCAGAACAGTGAGAAGATCGGAAAGATCGCGGTAGTAGCTGCCGGGACCAGCGATCTGCCTGTGGCGGAAGAGGCTGCTGTTACGGCGGAGAACTATGGAAACAACGTAGTGCGCATCTATGATGTCGGTGTGGCGGGACTGCACAGACTGCTGCACCGTCTTCCTGATATTACAGATGCCAATGTGGTCATTGCAGTGGCGGGAATGGAAGGTGCGCTGGTCAGCGTAGTCGGCGGGCTGGTCTCATGCCCCGTGATCGGAGTTCCTACCAGTGTCGGTTACGGCGCGAATCTTCACGGGATCGCGGCACTTTTGTCCATGCTTAATTCCTGTGCCAGCGGTGTAAGCATCGTCAATATCGACAACGGGTTCGGAGCAGGCGTGCTGGCGTCGAAGATCAACCGCCAGAGCAGCAAAGAGGAAGGCAGGAAGATCCTGCTGTGGGATCTGGACGGAACTTTGACGGAGTCCGGCCCCGGGATCACCAATTCCGTCAGATACGCGCTGAAGCAGATGGGCATCGACGAAACGGACCAGGGAAAGCTTGACCGTTTTGTGGGCCCGCCCCTGCAGGAATCCTTCAAAAAGTACTATGGGATGACACCGGAAGAAGCAGAAGAGGCGGTGGTACAGTACAGGGTCTATTTCAGGAACACTGGCATGTTCGAGAACAGCGTTTACAAAGGCGTAAAAGAGACACTGGAAAAACTCCGTTCTGAAGGGTATGTTCTGGCTGTGGCGACATCGAAGCCGGAAATATTTACCATTCAGATCATGGAACACTTTGGGATCCGGGACTATTTCTCCGTCATAGGAGGCAGTACCATGGACTGTTCCAGGATCAGAAAAAGGGATGTGATCGCCTATGTGCTCAGCCTTCTCGGGGTTCGGAAAGAGGACCGGGTACTCATGATCGGAGACCGGGAAAATGACGTGGAAGGTGCTGCCGCCAACGGGATCCCCTGCCTGGGCGTGCTGTATGGATATGGCAGTGCCGAAGAACTTGAAAACGCCGGCGCTGCTGCACTGAGCAGGGATGCCGCTTCCATTCCGGAAGCTGTGGACGAACTGTTCCGAAAGGGACTTAAAGGGAGGATTTGATCGATGAAACTGGTGCTGATCCGTCATGGAGACCCGGATTATACGATAGATTCACTGACAGAAAAAGGCAGAAGAGAGGCGGACATTCTTTCCGAAAGAGTCTCCCGTATGAAGATCGACAAGATCTATATCTCTCCCCTGGGCAGGGCGGCAGATACTGCGGCGCCTTCTCTTAAGAAGCTTCACGCCGGGGCGGTGACCTGTGAATGGCTGAAGGAATTTTCGCCCAGGATCGACCGGCCGGATCATCCGGACTGCTCCATCTGCTGGGACTGGCTCCCGCAGGACTGGACGGAGGATGAACGTTATTACCGCGCAGATCAGTGGTATGATACGGAGATCATGAAGGCCGGACATGTGCGGGAAGAATATGAGAGAGTCACATCTTCCTTTGACGAACTGCTTGCAGCCCATGGATACAGGCGGGAAGGTAAGTTTTACCGGGCAGAGCGGGCGAACAACGACACCATCGTATTTTTCTGCCATTTCGGACTGATATGTGTTCTGGTCAGCCATCTGACAGGCATTTCACCGATGCCGCTCTGGCATGGTCTGTGTCTTGCTCCAACGTCAGTAACCACGATTGTCACGGAGGAGAGAAGAAAGGGAATTGCCAGTTTCCGGGCGACCGCCCTGGGGGATATTTCCCATCTCTACGCAGTGGGGGAACCGCCGGCATTCGCCGCAAGGTTCTGTGAATGCTATGACAATGCGGATGAACGTCATGACTGAATTCCCTGCAGGCACGACTATTTTAGGCCAAGTACCTTGACAAACACATTAGAACATTATATAAATAGTAAAGGCATCGTATGCTGTAAACGTATTCAATTCAGGAGGATTTAAAAATGAATAAAGCGGAATTGATCGCTGCAATGGCAGAGAAAAGCGAGATGACAAAAGCAGATGCAACAAAGGCACTGAAGGCATTCATGGATGTTGTTGCAGAGCAGCTGAAGAACGGTGAGAAGGTTCAGTTAGTCGGCTTCGGTACTTTCGAAGTATCCGAAAGAGCAGCAAGAGAAGGCAGAAACCCGCAGACTGGCAAGAAGATGAAAATTGCCGCTTCCAAAACTCCGAAATTCAAAGCCGGCAAGGCTCTGAAAGATCTGGTTAACGACTGATAACGGTTACGGACCCGGGCATGAACTGCCCGGGTTTTTCAGTTGTCCGGCTGCGCATGCGGATCGAAGAGATCTGCTGTATGGCAAGCCCGGACGGAGGACATGATGAGACTGGATAAATATCTGAAGGTATCAAGGATCATAAAACGCAGGACTGTAGCCAATGAGGCCTGCGACGCCGGAAGAGTCCTGGTCAACGGCAAACCGGCCAAAGCCTCTGTAAATGTAAAACAGGGGGATATCATTGAGATTCAGTTTGGTACCCGTACGGTCAAGGTAGAAGTTCTGAATGTGCAGGAAACCGTGAAAAAAGAAGAGGCGGGAGAACTGTTCCGCTATCTTTAGATTGCACTTTGCGGCTGAACGCGTTACAATAACTGTATGCTGAAACAGGATTATTGCGTATCTTACTGAAAGAATGGTGAATCACCGTATGAAAAAACAGACGCCTACCAGAGCCAACCGCACAGGGGTGGCGGCAATTCTTTTTATCGTATTTCTGCTGCTGGTTGTCCTGGCTGTCCAGAGCAGGCAGCTGATGAAGAAGAATGAAGGCTTTGAACTGAAAAAGGCAGAGCTGAGCCAGCAGATCCAGGACGAAGAGATCCGCGCTGATGAGCTGAAGCAGATGGAAGAAAAAGTGGACACTGACGAGTATATTGAAAAGATCGCCAGGGATAAGCTGGGACTTGTGTATGAAGACGAAGTAGTTTATAAAGCAGGAGAATAAAGGAGAGTCTCGTTTGCGGGGCTCTTTTTATGTTGCGGAAAGGAAATGACTGATGGAGCGTATATTCCGGACAATCACAGACTTCGGACTGATCGCCCCGGGCATGGGCATTCTGGCCGGTGTTTCAGGAGGCGCGGATTCGGTTTGCCTTCTGCTGGCGCTGTGCCGGTTCCGTCAGATCCGGCCGTTCTCTCTTCGGGTGGTCCATGTGGAGCATGGGATCCGCGGGAGAGAAAGCCTGGAGGATGCGGAATTCACGGCAGATCTCTGCAGGAAACTTGATGTTCCCTGCGAGGTTGTCTCTGCTGATGTTCCGAAGTATGCCTCCGATCACAGGCTTTCTCTCGAAGAGGCCGCAAGGGAACTCAGGTACCGTATCTTCAGGGAGCAGAAAGAACGCTGGGGCCTGGACCGGATCGCCGTGGCTCACAACCGTGATGACCAGGCGGAAACAGTGCTGATGAACCTGGCAAGAGGGACCGGCCTGAAAGGAATGCAGGGGATGAGACCTTTGAACGGGGAGATCATACGGCCGCTTCTGTTTACGCCGCGGGCGGAGATCGAGCAGATCCTGCTCGGTCTGGGACAGGCCTGGAGGACCGACTCCACCAATCTCAGCACGGATATGACCCGGAACCGGGTACGAAGGGAACTTCTGCCATGGATGGAAAAAAACCTGAACCAGGCTGCCGCCGCGCACGTGTCCCAGGCCGCCCGGCAGGTACAGGAAGCCTGGGAGTATCTGGAAAGGCAGGTCCGGCGGGAAGCGGAAGTTCTCGTAAACAAAACAGAAGAAGGGGCTTTTCTCCGTCTTTCTGAGAACGATGAGAAGGATCCCTTCCTTCTGAAGGAACTGGTCCGCCATGCGCTGGAAGACGCCGGGTGCCCGCTGAAGGACATCGGAAGAGTGCATGTGGAACAGATCCTGTCCCTGAAGGACAGACAGGCTGGAAAACAGATCTGCCTGCCGGGAAATGTCCTGGCGGTAAGGACGGAAGAGGGAATCTGCATACGAACGCGGCTTCAGCCGGCAGATGAAGAAAAACAGAAGGACACAGCCGTGTATCCGCTTCTGCCCGGACGGGCAGTGCAGGCAGGCGGATATCTTGTCACCTGTGAGATCTGTGAGAATGCTGCCCTTCCCATGCCGGAAATTTTAAACGAAAAAAAGTATACGAAATATCTGGCATGTGATACAATAAACCATGTATGCCTTCGCACCAGAAGACCGGGAGATTATCTGGTCGTTAACAGGGAGGGAGGCAGAAAAAAGCTGAAGGATTATCTGATAGACCGGAAAGTACCCGCAGCCATGAGGGATGATCTTCTGCTTGTGGCCGAAGGTCCGCATGTTCTGTGGGTGATCGGACACCGGATCAGTGAAGCAGCAAAAGTTAGCAATGATGTCAGGACAGTACTGAAAGTGACTGTCCTCAGCCAGGAGGGAAAACAGGTATGACGGAGAAGGTAAGGATCTTTCTTACAGAAGAAGAGATTAATGAGAGAATCAGTGAAGTCGCGGCAAAGATCAGTGAGGATTATGCCGGTAAGGAAGTGCATCTGATCTGTATTCTGAAGGGAAGTATCTTCTTTACCTGTGAACTGGCCAAACGTCTTACGGTTCCGGTAACGATGGATTTCATTTCTGTCTCAAGCTACGGAAACGACACAAAATCCAGCGGTGTGGTCCGCCTTGTCAAGGACCTGGACGAGCCGATAGAAGGAAAACATGCCATCGTGGTGGAGGATATCATAGATTCCGGCAGGACGCTCAGCTACCTTCTTGACAACCTTTCCAGGAGACATCCCGCGAGTTTGCGGCTGTGTACGCTTCTGGACAAGCCGGAGCGCCGTGTAAAGCCGGTGGAGGTGGATTATACCTGCTTCAATATTCCGGATGAATTCGTTGTCGGCTTCGGGCTTGACTATGCGCAGAAATACAGAAATCTGCCGTTTGTCGGAATTATCAGTTTTTCCGAGGACGAGTAGTACGGAAGGGAGATTGAAACGGTGAACAGACCTACCAGAGGGCTTGGCATTTATTTTATTTTGATCGCCGTCATCCTGATCATGTTTTTTACATTCCGCGGAGGACTTGAAGCGACACAGACATGGTCTGCGCCGGAGTATGATCAGGCACTTGCGGACGGCATTATCGCCAGGGCAGAGATTACTCCGGAAAAGCAGTTTCCGCTTGGTTCACTGAAGATCTATCTGAGTGACGGACAGGTCCGCTATGTGAATGTACTGGACGTAAAAGAAGCCCAGGAAGAGCTGAAAGAAAAAGGCATCACCGTCACCGTCGAGGATTCGGCAGGAGATTCCACACTGGCTGCGGCAATCATTCCGGCGCTGATCACGGCGGCTGCTTTTATCGCCATTTTCATGCTGATGGGAAGACAGAGCGGCGGCGGGACCAATGCGCGTATGATGAACTTCGGAAAAAGCCGTGCCAGAATGATCACACCGGATGCGAGACATGTGACTTTTGAAGATGTTGCCGGACTGCAGGAAGAGAAAGAGGACCTGCAGGAAATCGTGACATTTCTGAAGGAGCCGGAACAGTTTCTGAAAGTAGGCGCCAGGATTCCGAAAGGCGTGATCCTGGTGGGCCCTCCGGGCACGGGAAAGACCCTCCTTGCAAAGGCGGTCGCCGGGGAGGCCGGCGTGCCTTTCTTCAGCATTTCGGGTTCTGACTTTGTCGAGATGTTTGTCGGCGTGGGCGCTTCCCGCGTCAGGGATCTTTTTGAGGAAGCCAAGAAACACCAGCCCTGCATCGTTTTCATAGACGAGATCGACGCAGTGGCCAGACGCCGCGGAACAGGTATGGGCGGCGGCCATGATGAGCGTGAACAGACCCTGAACCAGCTGCTGGTGGAGATGGACGGTTTCGGTGTGAACGAAGGGATCATCGTGATGGCAGCCACCAACCGCGTGGATATCCTGGACCCGGCTATTCTCAGACCCGGCAGATTCGACAGGCAGGTCGCTGTCGGAAGACCGGATATCCGCGGGCGTGAAGAGATCCTGAAGGTCCATGCAAAGAAAAAGCCGCTGGCGGAGGATGTGGACCTGAAGGAGGTCGCCAGATCCACGGCAGGCTTTACCGGTGCGGACCTGGAAAACCTGATGAACGAGAGCGCGATCTTCGCGGCGAAGGAAAACAGGCCCTATGTGATCCAGGAGGATATCAGAAGAGCCTTCATCAAAGTCGGGATCGGAGCCGAAAAGAAGAGCCGCGTGATCTCTCAGGAGGAAAAGAAGATCACGGCTTATCACGAATCCGGACATGCGATCCTGTTCCATCTGCTTCCAAAGGTGGGACCGGTGCATACTGTCTCCATTATCCCCACGGGAACCGGTGCGGCCGGATATACCATGCCCCTGCCGGAAAAAGACGAGATGTTCATGACGAAGGAAAAAATGCTCGATGAGATCACCGTAAGCCTCGGGGGAAGAATTGCCGAGGAACTGATCTTTCACGATGTGACCACCGGTGCTTCCCAGGATATCAAGCAGGCCACCGCCGTGGCCAGAGCCATGGTGACCCAGTTTGGCATGTCGGAAAAGATCGGGCTGGTCAGATACGGAAGCGACGAGGAAGAAGTCTTCATCGGACGTGATCTGGCACATACCCGCAGCTACAGTGAAGATGTCGCGATGCAGATCGATGAAGAGGTCAAGCGGATCATCGATGAATGCTATGCAAAGGCGAAATCCCTGATCCTGGAACATATGGATGTTCTGCATGCAAGCGCCGCCCTCCTGATGGAGAAGGAGAAGATAGGGCGGGAAGAATTTGAAGCACTTTTTTAAGGAGGTAGGGTATGGACGACAGACTGAAAGCGCTGATGCCGACCCTCAGATATATGATGTACATGCGCCCGGTTTTCAATACCCGGGCTCTTTTCAGTGATGAAACTGAAAACTACATATCACCGATGGAGGCGAAGCCCTTTGAAACGGTCCATATCCGGTTCAGGACGGCTGCCGACAACGTGGACCAGGTATTTCTGATCAGCGGGTCAATGAAACTCCGTATGCGCATCGAGAAGCAGACGGAATGGTTCGATTACTACACGGTGGACGTGAAGCTGGAAGACACCCCGATGCACTATTACTTCGAAGTGCAGGCAGGCAATACACGCTGCTTTTACAATAAATGCGGCGTTACAAAAGACCTGCAGGAGAGCAGGTCATTCTGTATCGTGCCCGGATTCTCTACCCCGGACTGGGCCAAAGGCGCGGTCATGTACCAGATCTTTACGGACCGCTTCCGCAACGGGGACCCATCCAACGATGTGGAAGACCATGAATATGTCTATATCAACGGGTACAGCAGCAGGGTGCGAGACTGGAACAAGATTCCCGAGCTGATGGGCGTCAGGGAATTCTATGGCGGAGACCTTCAGGGCGTGATGGACAAGCTGGATTACCTGAAGGATCTCGGCATCGAAGTGATCTATTTCAACCCGCTTTTTGTTTCTCCTTCCAACCACAAATACGATATTCAGGATTACGACTATATCGATCCTCATTTCGGAAAGATCGTCCGTGACGAAGGAAATCCTGTCACGGACGGCCGCATGGACAACCGTGCCGCCACGAAATATATCAGCCGCGTGACCAGCTATGAGAATCTGAACGCCAGCAACGAACTGTTCTCGAAACTGGTGAAAGAGGCGCATAAGCGCGGGATCCGCGTGATCATAGACGGTGTTTTCAACCACTGCGGTTCATTTAACAAATGGATGGACAGGGAGCGCATCTACGAGTTCCAGGAAGGATACGAAAAGGGTGCCTATGTCAGTGCGGACAGCCCATACCGCAGCTTTTTCAGATTCTTCAACGAACATGAATGGCCTTACAACGAATACTATGAAGGCTGGTGGGGTCATAATACGCTTCCGAAACTGAATTATGAGGATTCCGGAAAGCTGGAGGAGTATATTCTGGGGATCGCGAAAAAATGGGTATCTCCGCCCTACGATGCGGACGGATGGCGCCTGGATGTCGCAGCAGACCTGGGCTTCTCTGCGGAGTATAACCACGCGTTCTGGAAGAAGTTCCGGAATGCGGTCAAATCGGTGAAACCGGATGCCCTGATCCTGGCGGAACACTATGGAGACCCTGCGGCCTGGCTGAAGGGCGACGAGTGGGACACCATCATGAATTATGATGCCTTCATGGAACCGGCGACCTGGTTTTTTACGGGAATGGAAAAGCACAGCGACAGCTTTCAGGACGACCTGCTCGGAAATTCGGACGCGTTTATCAGTGCGATGACATATCACATGTCAAGGATGATGGGACCTTCCCTGCTGACATCCATGAATGAGCTTTCAAATCACGACCACTCCAGATTCCTCACAAGGACTAACCATAAGGTGGGAAGAGTGGCGGAACTCGGCGGCCTGGCCGCGGAGGAAGATGTCTGCCCGGCTGTGATGCGGGAAGCCGTTGTCATGCAGATGACGTGGCCCGGGGCACCTACCGTGTATTACGGTGATGAAGCAGGGGTCTGCGGTTTTACGGATCCTGATAACAGAAGAACCTATCCATGGGGAAGCGAGGACAAGGAGATGCTGACCTTCCACGCGCTTGCCATCAGGATGCACAAGAAGTATCCGGTATTCACCGGCGGCTCTCTGATCTTCCTGACCCATGAGACGGACTGTCTTTCCTACGGCAGATTCAATGACGAGATGCAGGCCGTGATCGTTTTTAATAACGGAAAGACCGAGAAGACCCTGAAGATCCCTGTCTGGATGGCAGGCGTCAGAGGGGGAGATGTTCTGCGCAGGGTGCTTCTGACAGACGAGAAAGGATTTATCGGCGAGAGCACCATGCATTACCGTTCCGAGCGCGGAGAGATCAGCGTGACAATGCCCCCGCTTTCGGCAATGGTGCTGGTAAGTCGTGCTTCACAGACGGCCGGCTGAACGGAAAAGATGGGAGACGAGATTATTGAAGACAAGAACCGTACTGCTGCTGACCGCATTTCTGGTACTGCTGCTGGCCTGCGCCTGTACTTACCTTGGAATTTCAGCATTTTACAGTGATCATTTTCTGCCGGGGACAAGCATCAATGGCATCGATGTTTCCGGAAAGACGGACGAGGAAGCAGAACAGGCGGTTGCCGAACAGGCGGAAAAATACCACCTGATCCTTCAGACCGCGGCAGGGTCGGAAGAGACGATTGCCGGCGGGGAGATTGGTTATCATTTTGTCCGCGGAGATGAGACGGCAGCGCTTCTGAAGGAGCAGCCAGCCCTTCTCTGGCTGCTGGCCGGAGTGGACCGGGGACCGGCTCTTTCGGTAAGCGAACAGACGGATTATGATGAAGCGCTTCTGCACGAACGCATTCTGTCCCTGGCATGTATGCAGGCAGAAAACACCATAAAGACGGAAGACGCGCATATCGAAAGGCAGGAAGACGGAACTTATGTGGTGGTAAAAGAGGTACAGGGAACGGAGATCGACGCTGCCAGACTGGAGACCGCCGTGAAAAATGCCGTGGATGCCGGCACGACGAAACTCTTTCTGGAGGATTCGGACTGCTATGTCAGACCTGCGGTGACGGAAACCGACGCCGCCTTAAATGCAAAGGCGGCAACGCTTAACAAGTATTCGTCCGTTCATGTCACCTACCTGATGGGCGGAGATGTAAAAGAAGAGCTTGGCGCGGATGTGACGTCCTCGTGGCTCAGCCTGTCCGGGGACGGACAGCCGGTGTTTGACGAGGAGAAGGCCGCCGCCTGGGTGCAGCAGCTTGCGGACCGGTATGACACCATCGGAACGTTCCCGCCGTTTATCACCTCAAATCAGGAGGAAGTCTATCCGGAAGCCAGAACTTACGGGTGGCTGATGGACCGCGAAGCGGAGACGGAAGCCCTTCTTCAGATCCTGAGGTCCGGAACCTCGGCGGAGCGTGAGCCGGTCTGGCTTGAGAGCGCCGCTGCCAGGGGAAAAAATGACATAGGGGATACCTATGTAGAGATCGATTACACGAATCAGCGGCTGTGGTACTATAAAGACGGCCGGCTTCTGGTCGAAACCCCTGTTGTGACTGGGAATGTCAGTCTGGGACAGAATTCACCAGAGGGTATTTTCTGTATTACAGGCAAGGAGGAAAACGCCATCCTGAAAGGGGAAGGATATGAGACGCCGGTCCGTTACTGGATGCCTTTTTATGAAGGCGTGGGCATCCATGACGCGGATTCCTGGAGAAGTGAGTACGGCGGAACGATCTACCAGTACAGCGGTTCCCACGGATGCATCAATACACCGACGGCGCAGGCGGCAGTCATTTTTTCACAGATCGAGGAGGGAACACCTGTCATCTGCTACAGAAGCAGTTATGACTACGGCTACGAGACCGTGACGGTGACAGGACAGTCGTCTGCCGTTCCCTGGACCGGCGGAAATGCCGCCAGCCTGATTCCGGATATGGACGGCCCCTATCCTGAGGGAACCTATCCTGAAGGAACCTATCCCGACGGGACCAATCCTGAGAACAGCTATCCCGGACAGACGGCTGACAGCAGCTACTGGGAGGATGCGCTGAACCAGGCGCAGACAGACAGTACCGTGCTGGTCGTCCCCTGAAGCCGGGAAAAGCCAGGTTTGAAAAGGGCTGTTTACAGATGAATTTTGAAAGGATTTGAGAGATATGAAAGGTCTTACACCCAGAACAGTCGCCGGAATCTGCGGCGGCAGTCTGAGCGGAAACGGGCAGCTGTTTGACCGTGAGATCAGTGCGATCGAAACAGACAGCAGAAAAGTAACGGAAGGGTGTATGTTCGCGGCCATCAAAGGGAACAGAGTGGACGGGCACAGTTTTATCGGACAGGTGACGGAAAACGGGGCAGCCTGCGTGCTGTGTGAGCGCCTGCCCGAACAGCACTTGGATGAAAAGGCGGCGTTTATTCTTGTTCCTTCTACCCTGGAGGCATTAAAAGCCATAGCACAGGCCTACCTGGCATCCAGAAACATTCCTGTGATCGGGATCACCGGCAGTGTCGGGAAGACCAGCACAAAAGAGATGATCGCGGC
>CACZSG010000181.1 GCA_902783665.1 uncultured Lachnospiraceae bacterium
AAGAATACGAACAGCAGCACAACCGGCATAACCAGGATGGCTCCATAGGCCATAATACAGTTCCACTTTGTTCCGTACTTGCTCTGGAACCTGTAGATGTTGGCAGTCAGAGGACGCATCTCCGGCTTGACATTGAAGGTCATGGAATAGGCCAGATCATTCCATCCGTTCAGGAATGCGATAACCACAACGGTGATGATACCGGTCTTGATCGCCGGGATCATAATGCGGAAGAATGCCTGGAACACGTTTGCGCCGTCTATACGAGCTGCATCATCCAGAGCTGTCGGTACGCTCTTGAAATAAGGACGCAGCGTGACCACTATGAAGGGTACCGATCCGGAAGCGATCGCGAGCGCCGGTCCGATGTAGGTGCCCAGCAGGTGCAGGCGGGAGAAGATCAGATACATGGGCGTCAGGGTCAGGGACGCCGGAAGCATCTGGGTGATCAGGAAGGAAAGCATAAAGCCCTTCTGTCCCGGCACCTTATAGCGGCCCATTCCGTATGCAGCAGTAACACCGAAGGTCATGGAAATACACATGGCCAGCAGCGCAATGCAGATACTGTTCCTCAGAGAAGAAAGGAAGTCCTTGTCCGAGAAATTCTCGATCCACGGCTGCACCGTGAAATGATGCGGATAGTATGTGACGAGTTTTCCGAAGGATTCCGAATCGGACTTAAACGACATACAGATGATCCAGTAAAGCGGGAACAGGAAGATGACCGCGATCAGCAGAGCGATCAGGGAAAGAAACAGATTTTTCCTCGCTTCTTTTGAATTGAAAATACTTACTTTTGTCTTCATGCTCAGTCATCCTCCCTCGAAACCATGCGCAGATAGAACAATCCTACGACAAACAGGCACAGGAACAGAATGATCGCTGAAGCCGAGCCTTTGGAGAATTCATACTGTGTGAAGGAAAGCTGATAGGAATAGGTTCCCAGCACATCCGTCGCATTCAGAGGACCTCCGCTGGTCATGACGAACATCAGGTCGAAGGCTTTGAACGTGTAGATAAACCCGAGCATCAGGACGGCAACGATGGCCGGCCGCACGAGCGGAAGCGTAATGTGCAGGAATTTCTGCATCTTGGTGGCGCCGTCTACTTCGGCACTTTCATAGATGTCCTGTGAGATGCCGGTAAGACCGGAGGTCAGCAGCAGCATATTGAACGGAATACCTACCCAGCAGTTCATGAAGATGACCGCGCCCATGGCTGTCTTGCCCTGCAGCAGCCATTCCACGGGCTGGGAGATCAGGTGCATCTTCATCAACAGGTCGTTGATGACTCCGCTGGAAACGTCGAACATGTTTTTACCCAGCATAGCCGTAACGGACATGGGCATCATGTAAGCTACCAGGACCAGACCGCGGATGGGTCCTGAAAGCGTGAATTTCTGTGAAAAGAAAAGAGCAAAGATAAAACCGATGGTAAACTGGAATACCAGGCATCCGAATGTGAATACCAGGGTATTTTTAAAGATCTTCTGGAAAGTCGGATCCTTTATCAGGTCGGTAAAATTCTTCAGTCCTACAAAAACGTCCGTATGGGAAGCAAATGTCTTTACATTCACGTTGCGGAAAGCAAGGACCACGTTATAGACCAGCGGATATCCCAGAATGATCAGAATATACAGAAAACCGGGAAGAATGAACATGTATCCTTCCAGTTTCTTCTTGGTCGCGATTTTCATAATAATACCCCTATGCTTAAAGAAGGCTGCTGTCCTTTGGCAGCAGCCTTCCTGACTGTATCTGGTTCAGTTGTCTTTTCAGCTTACGGAAGCGGAGTCTCTGCAAGGATCGGATCGATCACTGCCGCTGCGTCAGCTGCTGCGGTAGCTGCATCCTTCTCGCCAAGGAGAACTGCCTGCTCTGCAGTATAAAGAGCCTCGGAGATGGTCGGCCACTGCGGATGCGGGCCTCTCGGTACTGCGAAGTTCATGGAATCGTTGAATACTTTGTATCTTGCGTCTGCGGTCCAGAAATCCTTCAGGCCTACAGCGTCGCCGCGGACCGGAAGTTTGCCGGACATTTCGCACCAGTCAGCATTGTTCTGAGCAGTCATCATGTACTCCAGGAATGCGATGCAGGCATCTCTGTCAGCTGCGCCTGTGCAGACACCGAAGTTCTCGCCGCCGATAACGGATGCCTGTGCGCCGTTGGCGCTCTTCGGCATCGGAACATACTCGTAATCCCATGTAACGGTATCCTTCAGGTCGCCGTCAAGGGAAAGAGCGATCTGCCATGTACCGGACTCAAGCATGGCTGCCTTTTCAGCTGCCCATGCGTTCAGAGCATCGCCCTGGCCCCAGTTGACAGCTTCTTTGCTCATCCAGCCGTTGGAGATAAGGTCGCCCAGGGTCTGGAAAGCTGCAATACTTTCATCACTGCCGATGTTTCCAACGCTTCCGCCTGTGCTGTACAGCCACGGAATGAACTGGAAGGTACCTTCCTCGTTGGAGATGGCGCTCATAGCGAAACCGTAAACGCCGTTGTCCGGATCTGTGGTAGCTTCAGCGGCAGCCAGGAACTCTTCCATGGTTTCCGGAGCTTTTTCAATGCCGGCAGCTCTAAGCATATCCATGTTGCAGAGGATAGCCAAGCAGTTGGAGTTGTTGGGAAGTCCGTGGATGCGGCCTTCGGAATCGCGGCAGCTGTTAAGCGGGCCTTCGTAGAAGTTGTCCAGCTCGCCCCATGCTTCCAGTTCGTCCTGGATGTCATCAAACACGCCAAGGGAGATGTAGGAAGCCATATCCGGGGAGTCGACCATTCCGATGTCGGGAAGTTCGCCGGAAACTGCACCGATGGTGTACTGCTTCATCAGCTCTTCGCGGGATACGAAAGTAGCAGTGACATAAATGTCGCTCTGCTGTTCATTGTAATCTTTGCAGATCTTGTTGAGGGCATCTGCCTCACCTTCGAAATAATGCCAGATCTCGATGGGCGTTCCGCCATTGTCAGGTCCGAAAATG
>CACZSG010000182.1 GCA_902783665.1 uncultured Lachnospiraceae bacterium
AATATGAAAAGTGTTTTTCTGCCCGCCCTCACACTGGGAATTTCCATGTCCTCGAAATATACCCGGCAGATCCGTGCGGTCGTTCTGGAAGAACTTGGGAAAGAATATGTGACCGGCGCTTTAGCCAGGGGGATCCCTTATCATACGATCCTCTTCAGAAATGTTCTGCGGGTGTCCATGCTGACCATCGCCACACTGCTGGCGCTCTCCATCGGAAGTCTTCTCGGCGGTACCGCCATCATAGAAACAATCTTCATGTGGGACGGCGTGGGGAAAATGGCTGTTGATGCCATCACCATGCGGGATTATCCGGTTATCCAGGCATATGTCGTATGGATGGCCGTCATCTATGTGACGGTGAACCTGGTCAGTGATCTGATAAACCATGCGCTTGATCCGCGCATCCGACTGGAGGTGGACAGACGGTGACATACGAAACAGCTTTAAAAGCCCGGGTTTGGGGACTCTTCAAAGACCCGGTACGATTCAGGCTTCTGCTATTTGCGGTTCTGGCATTTCTGCTTCTGGCTGCAGCTTTCTTTTCACCCCGTCTGTGTCCGTACGACCCATATGCCCAGGATCTTTCGGCTGCGCTGCAGCCCCCCGGCCCGGCTCATCCCATGGGCACGGACCGCTTTGGCAGAGATATGCTGTCCCGGGTGATCATCGGAAGCCGGTCAAGTATTTTCTCTGCCCTTGTTCTGATCGCACTGATCACATGTACAGGAACAACGGTGGGAATTTTCTGCGGCTGGACCGGCGGACTGGCGGACGCCTTCCTGATGCGCCTTTCCGATCTGTTCCTTGCATTCCCGGGACTGGTATTTGCGCTGGCGGTTGCAGGCGTGCTTGGCGGCGGTCTCCATAATGCCGTTATTTCCCTTGCGGCCATCAGCTGGCCCAAATATGCCCGGATCTCGCGAAGCCAGACCCTGTCCCTGAAGGAGGCGGATTTCCTGAAAGCGGCCCGTATGGCCGGCTGCACAAAAGCACAGCTGATCACCAGACATGTGCTCCCGAATATACTGGGGCCGGTTCTCGTGACGTCTGTACTGGACATCGGGACCATGCTGATGGAACTGGCCGGTCTGTCTTTCCTGGGGCTTGGCGCAAGGCCCCCCATGGCGGAATGGGGCAGCATGATGAGCGATGGCAGAAGCCTGCTGCAGACCGTTCCTTGGGTGACCTTTTCCCCGGGGCTTGCCATCTTCCTGACCGTTATGATCTTTAACCTCCTGGGGGACGCGCTCCGGGATTATATGGATCCGAAATACAGATCAGGTCTTCGGTCATGAATCCGGCCATGGTCCCGGTTGCAGGATGATCCCCCGGAAACAGCCTCGCTTACGGGACCCGCAAACAAATGTACATGAAACTATTTCCTTTTCCAAACCCGAACTGGAGCGCATATATGCCGGAAATTCTTCAATACGAACATGTAAATATCGCTTACGGCAGCCGTCACGTCGTCCGGGATGTCTCGTTTTCTCTTAAAAAAGGGCAGATTCTTGGGATCGCCGGGGAATCTGGCTGCGGGAAGACCACACTGATCCGAGCCGCCATGGGGCTGCTTGGAGCCGGTGGACGCACTTCTTCAGGAAAAATCCTTTTTGAGGGACTGGATCTCACCCGCCTTACCCCAAAAGAAAGGCGTTCGGTCAACGGCGACCGGCTTGCCATGATATTTCAGAACCCGGCGGCATATTTCTGTCCTGTGCGGAAAACAGGCACCCAGCTATATGAAGCCGTCCGGGCCCATCAGAAGATCCCACGGGGCGAATTTACAAAACAGGCCGCGGCACTGCTCGAAAAAACCGGCTTTAAAGATCCCGAACAGATTCTGGAAAAGTATCCCTTTGAACTGTCCGGAGGCATGATGCAGCGGATCGCTGTTGCCTGCGCCATGCTTTCCCGGCCGCAGGTCCTTCTGGCGGATGAGCCGACCAGCGCCCTTGACGCGGCCGTTCAGAAACAGGTGCTGGATCTGCTGTTATCTGTAAGAAACGAGTACGGAACCTCTGTTCTCATTGTTTCCCACAACCTTGGAATAATACGTGCTGTCGCAGATATGGCTGTCGTCATGAAAGATGGAATGGTCACGGAATCCGGACCGGCTGCTTCCCTCCTGTCTCATCCGTCCCATGAATATACGAGAGAGCTTCTGGCAGCCGAGCCCCGCCTGCGGAGGTCATTATGAACGAAGTCCTTCTTGAAGCAGCGAATCTTTCCAGATATTATCCCTTAAAAAACGGCCATCGGACTGCTGCCGTGGAAGATGTCTCCTTTTCTGTCAGGAAAGGGGAATGTCTGGGAATTATAGGAGAATCCGGCAGCGGAAAGACCACTCTGGCCCAGATGATCGCGGGACTGCTTCCTCCTTCAGGCGGCAGTATTGCACTGGACGGCCAGCCCGTCCACGCGGATCGGCCCGGGGAGCTTCGTCTTCTCTTCCGGAAGATGCAGATGGTATTCCAGGATCCGACTGCCTCCTTCGATCCAAGAAAGACCCTGGGGTATGGAATCGCAGAACCCTTAAGAAATGGGGGCTTGTCGAAAGCAGAAGCCGGCAAGGCAGTGAAAGAGCTTCTGCTCCGGTGCAGCCTCCCCGCTGAAATCGGTGCCCGGTATCCTCACCAGGTAAGCGGCGGACAGTGTCAGAGGGCAGCCATCGCAAGGGCCATTGCCGTTCGTCCCCAGCTTCTGATCTGCGATGAGGCCACCAGCGCGCTGGATATGACCGTACAGAAACAGATCCTGGATCTGCTGCTGCGGATCCGGCAGGAGGACGGACTGACGATCCTTTTCATCAGCCATGATATAGCGCTCGTCCGGCAGTTCTGCGACCGGATTCTGGTCATGCACCGGGGGCGGATCGTGGAGGAAGGCGTACCCGGGGAGATCATCGCCCGTCCGGTCAGTGCATATACGGAAAAGCTGATCTCCTCCGTTCTTTATTCAGATTAAATCTGCCCATCATCAGGGCGGTAATAATATATATGTCAGTTTTTTTCAGCATCCGCGATATGGTGCTGAAGCAGATTCACCCAAAATCCTGTCAAGGAGGTACCGATGATGAAATTTACTCACGCCCTGCTGGTTTTATCCGCAGCTGCCCTTTCAACTGTTTTCAATCCGATGTCAGCCAAAGCGGATGAACCGAAAACGCTTGTGATCGCGGACACCACCTTCAATCCGGAAAATGCCGAACCCGACGTAAATCCGCACAATGACTATGCGGGATGGGCCTGCATCCGATACGGCATCGGAGAAACCCTCGTGCACTATTCAGATACCATGGAACTGGAGCCCTGGCTGGCCAGGGAATGGGAAAATACCGATGAACTCACCTGGAAGCTCACGCTGCAGGATAATGTCAGTTTTTCCAGCGGAAGGCCCATGGACGCGGCCGCTGTAAAACAGTGCCTGGAGCATCTGGTCGAAACACATGAACGTGCCAGAGGAGACCTGGACATAGATACGATAGAAGCAGACGGGCAGGTACTGACCATCCGGACCACCCAGCCGAAGCCGGCCCTTCTGAACTATCTGGGGGACCCCTATGGCTGCATCATAGATGTGGAAGCCGGTTTTGAAGGCGGCATTGTCGCGGGAACAGGCCCCTATATCGCCACCGAATGTGTCTCCGGGGACCATCTCTCACTGATCAGGAACGAAAATTACTGGAACGGAGATCCGAAGCTGGATCAGATCACTATCCGGACCATAACGGACGGGGATACCCTGACCATGGCCCTGCAGGCCGGGGAGGCGGACTGCGCCTATGGCCTTCCCTATGCCAGT
>CACZSG010000183.1 GCA_902783665.1 uncultured Lachnospiraceae bacterium
ATCATAGTACATGCGGACCACGTCGTTGTAGGAGACTTCGTCTCCGTCTCCGATGGGGAACTGCCGCAGGGCCGTCAGCGCGCGGTTATCCACCACAATGGCCACTCGGTTCTGCTTGCGAAAACCTTCCAGATGCGGCGCAAGGGTGTGGAAATCCTTGCTGATCTGCATACATTCGAGGTACACGGCATTTTCTTCCATGTCATGGCTTAAAACGCCTTTCCAGTAGGTCTCGAAGCTGTTGTGGATGGAATGCCAGTGCCAGTACTCCACCCCGCAGGCCCCGCTGGCCAGATGGGAAAGAGCCTGCTGCCGCAGCTGTCCCGGATACGGTGTCCAGTAACGGAAGGCCTGGGCCTGGGTCTCCAGGATCAGATAGGGCTGGTCCTTCAGGTTGCGGATGGAATCCCCTCCGAACGCGATCTCCGCACCGGTCAGGTCGTCCTGAGTGGGATGATAAATGTCCGCGCCGCACAGCGTCACTGCCTCACACGCTTCCTGATGGCAGATGTCCGGCTGCACGCCGTAGGAGGCCCCGCCGGGAGCCACGGGGGTACATTTCCATTCAAAGTCGAAATTGTGGGTGACGAACTGGTCTGGTCTTCTGTATTCGTCCACGATGCCCCGCTGCCATTTCAGGAAATCCGCCGCCAGCGTCCGCTGGAACGCTTCGAATTCGGCAGCCAGAGAACCGTTGATGGTCCCTCTTACATCCGGCAGGTCGTCCCAGGTTCCGATGGAATTGCTCCAGTAGGGCAGCCCGAAAGCCCGGTTCATCTCTTCCACTGTCCCGAATTTCTTTATCAAATGTTCTTTAAAGGCAGCCTGCACATTTGTGGAAGCCGTTCCGTAATGCTTTGTCTCGTTGTCCAGCTGGAAGCCGATCACGCAGGAATAGGGCCTGCAGACTTCCATCAGGTGCCGGATCAGCCGTTCCGCAGCTTCCCGGTAGGTGGCGTTTGTGATATCCATCATCTGTCTGGGACCATACAGCGCCGCACCTGCCTTCGTCTCCACCATGACCGCCGGATCCTTTTTCACCAGCCAGGAGGGTACCGCGTACGTGGGGGTCCCGATGATCACCTGCATGCCTTCTTTTTCACAGGCATCCAAAGTATCTGTCAGAATGGAGAAATCGTATTCTCCTTCCCGCGGTTCCCAGGTGCTCCAGGTGGATTCCGCGATGCGGACGGTGTTGAAGCCTGCTTTTTTCATCATCTGCAGGTCCTTTTCAGTTCGGTACTCCGGTTCGTATTCCGGATAGTAGGCTACGCCGTAGATCAGTTCATTCATTCTTTTTTCCCTCCCGCCGGTACTGCCTTTTCGGCTGTCTCCGGCTGCCGTTGAACAGCGGGTACAGTATAGCATGACCGTTTTCGGGCTGTAAAGATGGAGATTATGCCAAACAGGCAGCTTTGCGTAATACAAAGTCTGTGGACAATTATTTTATCAAGATAAAGTGTTTCTTCGCTGTCAAACGCTCTCTTCGTCATTTTTGGAATTATGACGAAGAGAGCGTTTGACAATGGCGAACATCCATTGTATATTACAGTTGAGCCAATATTTTTAAACTGAAGAAACGGAATTAACGGCTGCGTATGGAGAAGAATGCATGAGAAACTATGATTACAGAGAGAAATGGAAGGAGTTGCTGACACCGGAGATCATTTCCCTGCTTACTTTGATCCACGAATATAAAGGAGAACAGCGTCTGATCGCCGAACGCTACGCAGATGTTCTTACTGATCTGGTGGATCTTGCCAGAATCCAGAGTACAGAGAGTTCCAATAAAATCGAAGGCATTTTTACTTCAGACGAACGTCTTAAAAAGATCGTTCTTGACAAAACGATGCCCAGAAATAGAAACGAGCAGGAAATAGCAGGATACAGAGATGTTCTAAATACAATTCACGAGAATTACGATTATATACCGATTCGTGCTACTCTTCTTCTCCAGCTCCACAGAGATCTTTACAAATTCCAGGGAACCGGGATCGGTGGATCTTTCAAGAATGTAGATAATGCGATTGAAGAGGTGGACGCAAACGGAAATGCCAAAATCCGATTTCAGCCAGTTTCTGCCTGGGAGACACCGGAAGCTGTAAACCAGCTCTGTGCGGCCTATAATCAGGTCCTGAAGGAGCCGGACGTTGATCCGCTTCTGATTATGCCGATGTTCATTCTGGATTTCCTGTGTATTCATCCTTTCCGTGATGGCAATGGAAGAATGAGCCGGCTTCTGACGCTTCTGCTCCTCTATCAGGGAGGCTATTATGTCGGAAAATATATCAGTATTGAAAAGCTGATTGAACGGACAAAGGAATCCTATTACAAAGATCTTCAGGCGAGCTCCACCGGATGGCACGAAGAGATTAACGACTATGCACCATTTGCAAAATATCTCCTGGGTGTTGTAGCTGCATCCTATCGTGAATTCTTTGAGCGGACAAAGCTAATCACGTCCGCAAAGATGTCTAAGCCCGAGCGAATCGCGCAAGAAATTCGGAACCACATTGGCACAATCACCAGGGCAGAGTTGGTAGAGCAGGTGCCGGATGTCAGCCAGACAACCGTCCAGCGGACACTTACCGAACTGACCAAACAGGGCAGGATCATTAAACTCGGCGCAGGCCGTTATATCAAATATCGATGGAATTGGGATCAGGAGGATGAACATTCATGATTACGGGTGAACTGAAAAACAAAATCGACAGCATCTGGGAGATTTTCTGGACCGGCGGCCTTACAAATCCGCTGGATGTCATTGAGCAGATGACCTATATGATGTTCATTCATGACCTGGATGACTCAGATAATCTTCGTGCAAAGGAAGCAGCTATGTTAGGGCTTCCCTATCAAAGTATTTTTGCAGATGAGGTCCGGATCGGAGATCGTACAATTGCTGGGAACCAGCTGAAGTGGAGCATCTTCCATGATTTCCCGGCTGCCAGAATGTACAGCGTGGTCCAGGAATGGGTATTTCCCTTTATCAAAAATCTGCATAGCGATAAGGACAGTGCCTACGCCAAATATATGGGGGATGCAATCTTCAAAATTCCGACACCACTCATGCTGGACAAGATTGTCACTTCCATGGATGCCCTTTATGCTCAGATGGCACAGGTGAAATCTTCGGATATCCGGGGAGACGTTTATGAATACCTGCTCTCCAAACTTTCCACCGCCGGAGTAAATGGACAGTTCCGCACTCCTAGACATATCATACGCATGATGGTCGACCTGATGGAACCAGGTCCGGATGAAGTCATCTGTGATCCGGCCTGCGGTACATCCGGCTTCCTGGTAGCAGCCAGTGAATATCTGAAAGAGAACCGAAAAGAAGATGTATTCTTTAACCGACAGAATAAGGAGCATTATATGAATCACATGTTCCATGGTTTCGATATGGACCGTACGATGCTCCGAATCGGCGCCATGAACATGATGACACATGGCGTGGATAATCCCTTTATAGAATACCGTGACAGCCTTTCCGATCAGAATCCGGACCGCGAGAAATACAGCCTCGTTCTGGCCAATCCTCCATTCAAAGGATCTCTGGATTATGATACGGTATCTGCGGATCTGTTGAAGGTCTGCAAGACAAAGAAAACAGAGCTTCTGTTCCTGGCGCTTTTTGTCCGGATGTTGAAGGTAGGCGGACGATGCGCCTGCATCGTACCGGATGGTGTGCTGTTTGGATCCTCGACGGCTCATAAAGCAATTCGAAAAGAATTGATCGAAAATCAGCGGCTCCAGGCGGTGATCTCCATGCCCTCCGGAGTATTCAAACCTTATGCCGGTGTTTCTACTGCCATCCTGATCTTTACAAAGACCGGACACGGAGGAACAGATAATGTCTGGTTCTATGATATGAAGGCCGACGGATTCAGTTTGGATGATAAACGCAGCGCAGTAAAAGAAAATGACATTCCGGATATTATAAAAAGATTCCGTAATCTTGATGGAGAGACGGATCGTAAACGTACAGAACAGAGTTTCTTTGTGCCGAAGCAGGAAATCGTAGACAATGACTATGATCTTTCCATTAACAAATATAAGCAGACAGAATATGTGGCCGTAGAATATCCTCCTACGGAGGAAATCATGGCAGATCTTCGCGAGATTGAAAGGAAAATCGGCGAAGAGATGGCTGAATTGGAACGGCTGCTGAAATTATAAATTCGGATTTGTGGGGAAGAATGCAATGGTAGAGAAACAGTTAAAGGTACCGTTTTCGGCGCCACTGAATGATTTAGATACAGAG